>CAZDLV010000058.1:0-12060 GCA_964506345.1 uncultured Rhodobacterales bacterium
CCTATGCGTTGCAGGATCAGGGCTACGACACCGTCGAGGCCAACCACCGGCTGGGATTCGAGGATGACGAGCGCGACTTTCGTCTGGGCGCGGAAATCCTCAAGTCGCTGGGTTTTGCCGCTGTGCGCCTGATGACCAACAACCCCGCCAAGGTGGCGATGATGCAGGCGTCGGGTGTGGATGTGGTCGAGCGTGTTCCCCTGAAGGTCGGAAAAAATCCGCATAACGCGGCTTATCTGGCGACCAAGGCCAGCAAAAGCGGGCATTTGCTATGATCTCGCTGGATCTGCTGCGGCGCGCGGTTTCCGGCGGGGCGGTGGCGCCGTCATCGGATTATGACCTTAACCCCGAATACACGGCGGTATTGCCGCAGGGGCGGAAATTGCGCGCGGCTTCGGTGCTGGTGCCGGTGATTGCGCGGGAAAACGGGTTGCAGGTGGTGTTGACCAAGCGCTCGCCGCACCTGAAACACCACCCCGGTCAGGTGGCTTTCCCGGGCGGCAAGGCCGAAGCGGGCGAAACAACCGAACAAACCGCCCTGCGCGAAGCCTTCGAGGAAATCGCCCTGCCGCCGGACACCGTCACCATCCTCGGCGCGCTGGACACGCATGAAACGGTCACGAATTTCGCAATCACGCCGGTCATCGGGCTGGTCGGCGATTTCACACCGGTTCCCGAACGTGGCGAGGTCGAAGAGGTGTTCGAAGTTCCGCTCGACTTTCTGATGGATCCGGCAAATATCAGCATTCAGGGCCGTAACTGGCAGGGGTTCGCCCGCCGGTATTATACCGTTCCTTACGGTCCGTATTACATTTGGGGCGCGACCGCCCGCATGATAAAGGCGCTGGCCGACAGGGTGTCACAATGCAGATAGGCGGCGACTGGTTGACCGCGGCGCCGACGCAACGGGTGTTTCAGGCCCTGTCGGATGCCGGTTTTCAGGTTTACGCGGTCGGTGGCTGTGTGCGCAACGCATTGTTCGGCGTTCCGGTTTCCGACGTGGATATGGCCACGGATGCCCGTCCCGATCAGGTGACACGGATTGCCGGGGATGCAGGCCTGAAGGCCGTTCCGACCGGCATCGACCACGGCACTGTCACCGTGATCAGCAATAGCATCCCGCACGAGATCACAACCTTTCGCAAGGATGTCGCCACCGATGGCCGCCGCGCCACGGTGGCCTATTCCGACACCATGATCGACGACGCCCGCCGCCGCGATTTTACGGTGAATGCCCTTTATGCCGACGCGGCGGGAACCGTTTTTGATCCGCTTGGCGGTATGGGTGATATTACCGCCCGCCGTATACGGTTTATCGAGGATGCCAACCGCCGCATAGCCGAGGATTACCTGCGCATCCTGCGGTTTTTCCGGTTTTATGCATGGTATGGCGATCCGGCGCAGGGACCGGATCCCGAGGGCCTCGCGGCTTGTGCTGCGCATGTTGCGGGTATTGCCGGACTGTCGCGTGAACGGGTTGGCGCCGAGATGAAAAAACTGCTTGCCGCGCCCGACCCTGCGCCGGCGTCGGGGGCAATGGCGGCCAGCGGGGCCTTGTCGCAGGTGTTGTCCGGTGCCGGCCCGGAATTCATCGCGCCGCTTGTGCATCTGGAACAGGCCAACGGTATCGCGCCGCGCTGGCACCGGCGGCTGGCGGCGCTGGGCGGCGGGAAACCGGCCAGTGCCTTGCGATTGTCCAGGGCCGAGGCGCGCGCCCTTGTGTCAATCGCAAACGCCATGCGCTCGGGCGAAAGCATTGCCGTGAACGCCTATCTGTTCGGCGGCGATGCGGCCCTTGATGCGGCGCTGGTTACGGCGGCCACGCTTGGCACGCCCATGCCCGGCGGATTTAGCGCCGACATTGCCAAAGGCGCCGCTGCTGTATTTCCGCTGCGCGGCGGCGATCTGGTGGCGAAAACCGGCGCGGGGCCGCAGCTTGGCGCGGAACTGGAACGGCTGGAACGGCTGTGGATAGACTCCGGCTTTACCCTCGATAAACAGACACTATTGCAGAGTTGACAGTTTTCGCGGCTTCTGGAATGGTCACATTTTCTGACCTATCCGGATTTCCGATGCCTTTCGATTCCATTCTCGCCCTGACCGGCATATTGCTCGCCGCGACCTGGACGCCCGGCCCCAACAACCTGATGCTTGCCTCGTCTGGCGCGACCTTCGGTTTGCGCGCAACGGTTCCGCACATCATCGGGGTGTTTGTCGGTTTCGGGTTTATGCTGTTTATCGTCGCGCTGGGCTTTGGCGGGGTTTTTGTCCGGTTTCCGGTTATCCAGACTGTCTTGCGCTGGGCCGGTGGCGCCTTGTTGTTGTGGATCGCGTGGCGCATCGCCAATACAAAATCCCCGGGCGAGGCAGGCGCGCGGACCCGCCCGTTCACCTTTGTGCAGGCGGCGGCGTTCCAGTGGATCAATCCCAAGGCATGGGTGATGTGCGTCAGCCTGGCCGGCCAGTTTCTGGATCCGGCCCACGCGCTGCGCTCTGCCTTGATTATGGCGCTGGTTTCGATGGCCAGCGGTGTAACCTCGGCCAGCGGATGGGCGATGTTCGGCCAGATTCTGCAACGCTGGCTGACCACGCCGCGCCATCTGCGTCTGTTCAACTACACCATGGCCGGCATTATCGCGCTCGGGGTGATCCTGTTACTGGTTCAGTAGCCATAAAAACGCGGGTATGGTGACAAACGAGAACACCGTTTGCACCGTTGAAACCGTCGCATACAATGGCGCGTCCCCGCCCAGTTTACGCGCCAGCACATATCCGTTCATCGCCGTGGGAACCGAGGCACAGATCAACAGCACGCTGCGTTCCAGCCCGGTGACACCGAAAACCCATGCGACGGACATCATCACCAGCGGCGTATACAGCAGCTTGCCCACAACCGCGACGATCAGTTCTTTTGACGGGTTCAGCGCCGCTTTCACACTCAGCCCCGCCCCCAACACCAACAACGACGCCCCGAGCGCCGCCCGCCCCAGCAAATCGAGCGTCGAGATCACCGGTCCCCAAACCGGAATGCCCGAATAGTTGATCGCCAGACCGACCGAAATTCCCCACATGATCGGGTTGGTCAACAGCAGCCGCAACACGCTGCCGATGCTTGGCCGGCTGGTGTCCGAAAATGCCGCCAACACCAATATGTTGGTAATTTGCAGGATCGGCACCAGCACCGCGAACACGATGGCAATCAGCGCCACCCCTTGCGGGCCGTACAGGTTCAACACAATCGCCAGCGCGATAAACCCGTGCCATCGGGTGGTCGTCTGGAATATCGTTGTGAACTGCCCGCGCCGCGTGCCAACCACGTTTTTCAAAACCGGCCACAGCAAAAGCACCGTGCCCGCGATAATGGCAACAGTTACCACCAGCGTCAGGGTAAACGGTCCGGCATCAACCGCGCCCAGATCCGCCTCGATCATGGTTTTTGCCAGCAGTGCCGGAAAAAATATATAGAAACACAAGTCCTCCACCGGTCCCCAGAAACCGGATTCGATAAAACCGGATTTTCGCAGGCCAAAGCCCAGAATGACGACGGCAAAAACCGGTATGGTGGCTTCGAGTACGGGCAGCATAAGGATTTTCCTGAAGGGGATTCACCCGCTGTATGACCGAATTATTCCGGTCCGCCAAGCCCCTGCCACCACGAATTGTCCCGTAACGCTGCGCGCATGGGCGTGTCGGTCTGCACCGGTGCGCTGGTGATATAGCGATAGGCCTCGGCCAGACTGTCGCCTTGCAGGGTCTGCACATAGGCCAAGCCACGCGCCAGTGTAAATTCCTGTCCGGTATGGTCGGAAAAGTTCGGTTCGAGATCGGTCCAGACCGCCCCGTCCCAGCCGTTGCTTTCGCACCAATGCGTGACCGCCGCGCACACCTCGGGCATCCGTCCTTGTTGAAATCCGTCGCGATGCACCGCCCCGATACGCGCCAGCGGCGCCCGTTCGCGTGCAGCGAGGTCCGCCATCGCCGCCGCTATTTCGTCCTTGTCCGACGCAATAACATGCGTCGCGCACGGCACACCGGCCACCGGATCAAGACACACCACCAGCCCCATCTTGCGTTTTGGCGATATCCGGCTGAATTCCATCGGCAGGCGCGGCCCGCCCTCCATCAGCCAGTCGCCGGTTGTGTGTGGCGCCAGGTTCTCCAGATCCCAGATCAGCGAACCCCAACCGATGATGGCAATCCGCCTTACGGCCATTTGCACTCCGGCGGCAGGGACATCAGCACCGCCTCGGGGTTGTGGCCCGTTTGCAGGCCGAACTGGGTGCCGCGGTCGTAAACGAGGTTGAACTCCGCATAACGGCCGCGCTTGATCAACTGGACCTCGCGATCCTCGTCTGTCCAGCTTTCGAACATGTGCTTTTCGGTGACGGGGATGAACGCCTTGAGGAAGGCGCGCCCTACGTCCTGCGTAAAGGCGAAATCGGCCTCCCAGTCACCGGTGTTCAGATCATCGTAAAAGATGCCGCCAACGCCGCGCGGCTCGTTCCAGTGCTTGATCATGAAATATTCGTCGGCCCATGCCTTGAACTTCGGATAATATGCCGGATCGTGCGCGTCGCAGGCCTCCCGCAGGCGGGCGTGGAAAAACTCCGTATCCTCGGGCAGTTCGACCATCGGGTTCAGGTCGGCACCGCCGCCGAACCACCAGCCGTGCGGGGTCCAGAACATGCGGGTGTTCATGTGGACGGCAGGGGTTTTGGGCGAGCGCATATGCGCCACCAGCGAAATACCCGCGGCCCAGAAACGCGGATCCCCGGCCAGACCTTCCAGACCGGGGCGCGCCATCATCGAGCGTTGCGCCGCCTCGCCCAGCGTGCCGTAAACGGTCGAGATGTTCACCCCGACCTTTTCGAACACGCGGCCGCCGCGCATCACCGACATCTCGCCGCCCCCCGCGTCCGTGCCGTCGCCATTGTCGCGTTTGGTCGGCTTGCGCTCGAACCGGCCGGCGGGCAGGTCGGCGTGCGGGCCGGTGTTCTGTGCATCCTCCAACCCTTCGAAGGCGCTGCAAATCTGGTCGCGGATATCGCGGAACCACGCCGAGGCGCGGGCTTTTTCGTCGGTCATGTCGGCTGTGGTCATCGGGTCACCCTGTTACAAATCGGTCACAGGCAGTCCTAAATGGATCGGGCGGTGAATCCAAGGGGGTGACTGCGGCAGAATGGCGCGCTATAGACGCCGGACCAGATAATTGGACAGGAGAACGTAAATGACACAAGCAGGATATTTCTCGGCGATCTGACGAGCCTGCTTTGACGTGCGGGCTTATCCGGCCCCGCCACTTCCATTTACATGTTTTCCTTTATTGCCCCGGAGGGCAGTCCGATGTTACCCCCGAATCCGTTTCATGGCGTCCCGCGCCATCCGGTCCCGAATTATATCCGTCGCGATTTCGACGATTTGCCGCTCGACATCCGGCCCGCACGGGTCCGGTGTCTGCGTATTCCCGTATGGCCGGGTTTCCGGCTGAGTATTACTTTCGAGCGGGTCGTGCCCGTTGGAGGCCAGCATGTTTAAACGCTTTGAAAATCTTGTAGACCCTTTCGCTCCCTTCCCCGACGAAACCCCGCCGGCTAACCTGTGGGCCTATGTGCGCACGCAACTGCGCCCGTTCCGCAAATGGATCCCGCTTATGGCGGCGCTGGGCGTTCTGACCGCATTGATGGAAAGCGGGCTGATTTTCTATTCCGGCCGCATCATCGACATGATGAACGCGGCCGGCGTGGAAAACATGTGGGCCGCGCACGGGATGGAGCTGCTGCTGGCGGCGCTGTTCGTGTTGCTGTTGCGCCCGATTGTCATCACCTCGAACCACCTGTTTCTGGAACAGACGCTGGCCTCGAACATGCAGGAGCAGGCGCGCTGGCGGGCGCACAAGCACCTGCTCGGCCAGTCCAGCGAGTTCTTCCAGAACGATTTCGCCGGACGGCTGGCGAACCGCGTCATGCAGATGGGTCCGGCGATGGAGGATTCCACCTATATGACGCTGGAAGGCATCTGGTATGCCACGACCTATGTGCTGGGCGCGATTGCGGTTCTGTCGGCGATCGACTGGCGGTTGGGCGTGCCGATGGCGATCTGGCTGGTGGTTTATATCCTGTTCGTCAAACGTATCGCGACCCGTGTGGCGCGGGCGTCCGAACGCATGTCGGAAACCAAATCGCTGGTGACGGGCCGGATCGTGGATGCCTATTCCAACATCGAAACCGTCAAACTGTTCGCCCATGGCAAACGGGAGGAGGACTACGCCCTTTCCGCCATGAAACGCCAGCGCGTGCGGTTCCAGCGGTTCTTGCGGCTGATGACGCGACTGACCTTCAATCTGGCAACGCTGAACGGTTTCCTGATGGTGGGGGTAATCGGTCCGGCGATCTGGCTGTGGACCCTCGGCACGGTTTCGGTGGGCGAGGTCGCGGCGGCAGCGGCCCTGACCATCCGCCTGAACGGCATGACCGGCTGGATCATGTGGGTAACGGTGCGTCTGTTCGAACATGCCGGCGTGATGCGCGAAGGCTTGCAGAGCATTTCCGTCCCGCATTCGGTAAACGACAAACCGGCGGCGCCCGAACTGGTTCTGACCAAGGGAAAAATCGAGGTGGACAACCTCTCGCACCACTACGGCAGGGGCGCGGGCGGGCTGGACCACGTCAACCTGACCATCGAGGCAGGCGAGAAAGTCGGCCTGATCGGGCGGTCCGGTTCCGGCAAATCCAGTCTTGTGAACCTGTTGTTGCGGTTCCGCGATGCCGAACAGGGGCGTATCCTGATCGACGGGCAACCGGTGGCGGATGTGACGCAGGACAGCCTGCGCCGCCAGATCGGCATGGTGACTCAGGACAGCTCGTTGCTGCATCGTTCGGTGCGGGCCAATATCCTCTATGGTCGCCCCGATGCGAGCGAAGCCGAGATGATAGCGGCCGCCAAACGGGCGGAGGCGCACGGGTTTATCCTCGATCTGCAAGACCCCTATGGCAACCGCGGCTATGATGCACAGGTGGGCGAGCGCGGCGTGAAGCTCTCGGGAGGTCAACGCCAGCGGATTGCCATCGCGCGGGTGATCCTGAAGGATGCGCCGATTCTGGTGCTGGACGAGGCAACAAGCGCGCTCGATTCCGAGGTCGAGGCAGCGATTCAGGACACGCTTTACGGTGTCATGCAGGGTAAAACCGTGATCGCCATCGCGCACCGCCTGTCCACCATCGCCCAGATGGACCGCATCATTGTGCTGGACAAGGGCCGCGTGGCCGAGCAAGGCTCGCACAGGGATTTGCTGGCGAAAGGCGGTCTCTATGCCGGTTTCTGGAACCGGCAGTCGGGCGGCTTTATCGGGACGGACGCATGACGCAACGGCTGGATCAGGCACTGGTAAGCGCGGGGCTGGCCGACAGCCGTTCCCGCGCGCAGGCACTTGTGGCGGCGGGGGTGGTTCTGGTGAACGGCGTGGCGGCGAAAAAGCCGTCGCAAAAGGTGGGCGGCGAGGTGTTGACCCTCACCGGCAACCCGAACCCGTGGGTCTCGCGCGCCGCACTGAAACTGGACCATGCTTTGCGGGCCTTTGCCCTGTCGCCGGAAGGGGCCGTGGCGTTGGACGTCGGCGCCTCCACCGGCGGCTTTACCGAGGTGTTGCTGGCCAATGGTGCGGTGAAAGTCTATGCACTCGATGTCGGTCACGGGCAATTGCATGACAGGCTGAAAGCCGACCCGCGTGTGATGAATATCGAGGGCGTGAATGCCCGCAACATTCCCGATGGTCTGATCCCGCCAGTGGACTGGATCGTTACCGATGTGTCGTTTATTTCGCTGCAAAAGGCCTTGCCTGCCGCCCTGTCTCTGGCCCGCGCCGGCGCAACCCTCGTGGCCCTGATAAAACCGCAATTCGAGGTGGGGCGCGCCAATATCGGCAAGGGCGGCATAGTCAAGGATGCCGCCGCACAACAGGCCGCCCGCGACCGGATCGCGGCATTTCTGGATGCCGAAGGCTGGCAGGTCACGCATCGCGCCGACAGCCCGATCACCGGCAGTGATGGAAACCGCGAATTTCTGGTTGCAGCAACGAAGCGTTAGATCAATTTGTTCCCAGTTTGTCCTGTCCGGTAACCTCTTGGTAATACTTTCGCGCGACTCTGGCTCCGGGTATTTTGGGGGTAACGGGACATGTCTATCAAGGGCGACAACGCGCCGATTATTATAAAACGTAAAAAAGTGGTTAAGGGTGGCGGCCACCACGGCGGCGCATGGAAGGTCGCCTATGCCGACTTTGTCACCGCCATGATGGCTTTTTTTCTGCTGATGTGGTTGCTGAATGCCACGACAGAAAAACAACGCAAGGGAATCGCCGACTATTTCAACCCGACAATTCCGGTTTTCCGCGTTTCGGGCGGTGGCGACGGCGCCTTTGGCGGCACAAGCATTTTTTCACAAGAAGAACTGGCAAAAACCGGGACCGGTGCCTCGGACGGCCGCAGCGCGGTTGCCGACAACCCGCAGGGCACCGCCGACCAAAAATTCGCCGAAGTAGAAAACCTGCTGCGCGGAAACAGCGGTGAAAGCAGCGTTGCCGACACCCTGCTGCAACAGGTCTCCACCCGCGTTACGGACAAGGGGCTGATCATCGACCTGTTCGATCTGGAAAACTCGCCGTTGTTTCGGGCAGGAACTTCGGTTCCGACGGAAAAAATGGAAATGCTGCTGCAAATCGTTGCGGATGCAATCGGCATTGTCACCAATAAAATCGCGATAATCGGCCACACGGATTCGCGCCGCGCGGATGGTCGCGACCCGTTTATCCTGTCGGCGAATCGCGCCCAGATGGTGCGGCAAAGGTTGTTGGCCGCCGGCATTCCCGAAACGCGGATGGACAGGGTAACAGGTAACGCCGACCGCTCGCCGGCCGCGCCAAACGCAAGCATATTTAGAAACCGCAGGATAGAAATCATCCTTTTGCGGCGTTTGGCGGGGGAAAATACAAAAAACTGATTCTGTTAGCCTGATGTTAACAGTCTGGCGGCGAAGGTGGGCAAAGATCCGCAATACTGTTCAGAAGGACACCAGATGACGATATCTTCCTCATTGAATGCCGGCGTAACCGGGCTAAAGGTCAACGCCAGCCGTCTGGCGACGATTGCCGACAATATCGCGAACGCCGGAACATACGGGTACAAGCGCGCCGACACGGATTTTTCATCCATCTCTCTGGCGCAAAGCAAGGGACGCTACACCGCCGGCGGCGTCACGGTTTCCACCTACCGCAACGTCAACATGCAGGGTTCGCTGACGACCACCTCGAACGCGATGGACGTTGCTATTTCGGGGCGCGGCATGCTGCCGGTCACCACGACCGCCGCGCTGGGACAGACCGGCGGCAATTACCCGTTGCTGATGACCACCACGGGGTCTTTCCAGCCGGACAAGAACGGCATCCTGACCTCGCGCAACGGCCTGGCGCTAATGGGGTGGGCAGCCGGATCCGATGGAACCATTCCGCCGCAGCCTCGCGACAGCGCCGCAGGACTGGAGCCGGTTTTTGTCAAGCTCAACCAGTTTGCCGCCAACCCGACCAACCAGATCGGTCTGGGCGTAAACCTGCCCGCTATCGCGACCGAGGCGGGCGCGTCCGGCGACCCCCTCGAAATCTCTATGGAGTATTTCGACAATCTCGGCACCACAAAAACCATGACGGCCCGATTCACGCCTGTCATACCGGCAACCGGCCAGTCGAACACCTGGACAATGCAGGTCATCGACAGGGCAACCGGCACAACGCCGGTCGCGGAATTCACCATCGCGTTCAATGACACCCCGACCCAGGGCGGGTCGATCGCATCGGTAACGCCGGTTTCCGGCGGCACCTACGACAGCGCCACCGGAAAGGTCGCCGTCAATTTCGCCAGCGGCCCCGTGGAAATCGAGATTGGACAACCGGGATCGGCCACGCGCCTAACCCAGATGTCGACCGAATTCGCGCCGATTTCCCTGACCAAAAACGGTGCCCCGACGGGAAATCTGACCTCGGTGGAAATTGACGAAAACGGTCTGGTTTCGGCGATATACGACAGCGGGTTTTCGCGCGTTATCTATCAAATACCTTTGATAGATGTGCCGAATCCGAACGGTTTGAACGCACTAAGCGACCAGACGTTTTCGCTCTCGCAAGCCAGCGGCTCCATGTATCTGTGGGATGCCGGCTCCGGCCCGACCGGATCAACGGTCGGCTACTCGCGCGAGGAATCCACGACCGACATCGCAGGCGAACTCACCGCGCTGATCCAGACCCAGCGTGCTTATTCGTCGAATGCCAAGGTTATCCAGACGGTGGACGAAATGTTGCAGGAAACCACCAACATCAAACGATAAGGAACCGGAACTGTGAGCATATCGACCGCCCTGTCAAACGCATATTCCGGCCTGTCCGCAGTCTCGCGCTCGGCGGAAATCATATCGAACAACGTGGCAAACGCACTGACGGACGGTTACAGCCGACAAGAGGTGCCTTTATCGGCCCGCGTGGTCGGCATCGAGGGCGGCGGTGTGGCAACATCTGTAGTGGCACGGGCCACAGACCCTGTCGCAACCACGATTCGGCGCCAGTCCGACGCCAGTTCGCAAAGTCTGGCGACCGAGGCCGGAATCCTGGAAAGAATTGCGACGGCGCTTGGCTCTCCGGGTGAACCGACTGCCCTTTCAACCAGGTTCGCGAATTTTGAAACAGCGCTGCAATCGGCCTACGCCGCGCCGGATTCCGGCGTTCGGTTGCAGCAGGTGCTGCTTTCGGCACAAAATCTGGCCACATCCTTTAACAAAACCGCCGAAACAGTGTCCCGCATCCGCGCTGAAGCCGACCGAAACATATCGGTAAATGTCCGCACCGTGAATGGTGCGCTTGCGAAAATCCAGAAGCTGAATGTCCAGATAAGAAACTTGACAAACGTGCGCCGCGACACCGCCGCGATGCAGGACCAGCGTCAGGGCCTGATTGACAAAATAAACACCATAATCCCCGTTCGTGAATCCGTCACTTCAAACGGCGAGACGATACTTTTCTCCACCGGCGGCGAGATTTTGCTGGACGGCAGCGCACGCGAAATTTCGTTCGTGCGCTCGGCGCTGGTGACACCGTCCATGACCATTCAGTCCGGCGCGTTATCCGGCCTGACTGTCGATGGACGGAATATCCCGGTTGCAGCGGTTGGCGGCGGTACGCTCGCCGCAGACTTCAAGGTGCGCGATCTGATATCCGTAAACTTCCAGCAGCAACTGGATGCGCTGGCCACGGATATGATCGACCGTTTCCAGAATGCCGCCACTGATCCAACCCTGCCCGCCGGCGCGGCCGGATTGTTCACCGACGCCGGTTTTTCGTTTGTCCCGGGAAACGAAACCGGCCTGTCCAACCGTATTTCGGTAAGCGCCGCAATAGATCCGGCCACAGGTGGCGACCTCTGGAAACTGCGTGCGGGTCTCGGGGCCACTTCTCCGGGTATTGCCGGAAACGGCGACCAGATTTCCCGCTTCATGGATGCGTTGAAGGCCATAATCCCCGCGCCGGCGGCTCTGAATATTCCGACTCCGATGTCTGCGACCGGTTTCGCACAGGAACTCACCTCGACCTGGTCGGCAGCATCGGACGAGAAACAACAGGACATGGCGTTTGGTGTCGCGCAAAACACGATATTCCGGCAACGCGAAATGAAAGCCACCGGCGTCGATTCCGACCGCGAAATGCAGGACCTTCTGGTCGTCGAAAAAGCCTACGCCGCCAACGCGCGGGTAATTTCGGTGATCGACCGGCTTATGAAAACACTGTTGGAGATATAGAGGATGATTTTTTCACAGCTATCGGACCTGTCGGCCAGTATCGGCATGCGGTCGTTGCAAGCCCGCGTAAAAACCGAACTGGATATCGCCGGACAAAGGGTGGCGTCGGGCAAGAAAGCGAATCTCGTTCGGGCAACAAACGGGCGGCTCGGGCATCTGTTTCGCATCGATCAAACCCTGCAATCTCTGGAAACAGAGGCCACAGCATTGAACGCGTCCGGGTCGAAA
>CAZDLV010000059.1:0-12025 GCA_964506345.1 uncultured Rhodobacterales bacterium
ACGCGATATCTATCGCGGAACCGGCGGTAGCCTGTATTATTTGCGCAACCGCGATATTCTGGCCGGATCCGAGCGGGTCTACATCGAAACCCGCGACGCCGCGACCGGCGTGGTGTTGAACCGCCGCACATTGCAAGAGGTGCGCGATTACGAAATCAACGCCACGCAGGGCCGCATCCAGCTAAGCGAACCGCTGGCATCCAGTGCGCCGTCCAACATGCTGGTCGGATCAGGGGCCAACGGCGAAAATCCGCAGTATCTGGTCGTCGGATACGAATATTCGCCGGGAATCGGCGCCGCAAACGATCTGGTTCTGGGCGGCAGCGGCGATTACTGGATTACCGATGCCTTGCGCGTCGGCGCCTCGGCACGACGGGAAACCAAAGCCGGCAACACACGAACAGTGACCGGTGTGGACGTACAAGGGTATTTTGGCGCGAACAGTTTTGTGAAACTAGATGCAGCGCGCACGTTGAACGCGGCCAGCGATGGCTGGCAATCACTGGATGGCGGTTTCACCTTTACTGCCGTGCAAAGCGGCGCGGCGGTTCCGTCCGCCGATGCAACGCGGGCCGAACTGTCCGTCGATTTGCGGGATCTCGGTGCCAGCGACGGGCGACTGGGGGTCGTCTGGCAAAACCGGCAGGCCGGATTTGCCGGCGCGGGTATGGAAACCGCGGAAAACACCACACAGGTCCGTGCAACACTTGAAAAGGGTCTGGGCGCGCGCACCGACATGCGCCTGACCTATCAAAACAGCCGCGCGGCCAGCCAGACCTCCGCCGCGATCGAGGGCAACATCGGATTTGCGGTTAACGACCGGCTGGACCTCGGGGTCGGGATCAAGGCCGACAGGATCAACACCACCATCCCCAGCGCCAGCCCTGCCCTGTCAACCAGCGGCGAACGCGTCGATGCGGTGCTGCGCGCCGACTATGCGCTGTCCCCGACCACATCCGTTTACGGCTACGCCCGTAAAACCGTCAGCCGCACCGGTTCGCGCGCCCTCAATGACCGTGCCGGTGCCGGCGCATCGTTCAGAGTCAACGACCGCCTGACCTTCGACGCCGAGGTTTCGACCGGAACCGGCGGACCGGGGGCTGCCATAAACGGCAGCTGGCAGATCGACGACAACAATCAGGTTTACATCGGCTATGGTTTGTCACCGGCAACACCCGGCACGCCGGGTGAAAACAAACTGACCTTTGGCGGCCGCAGCCGTCTGAACGATACCCTGTATTTCTTTGGCGAACAGAATTACATCGCCGGCACAGGTTCGGGCGGCAAAACCTCGACCGTCGGTCTGGAATATACGCCAACGGATGCCTGGGCGTTCGGCGTGCAGATCGAATCCGGAAACCTGAGCGACCCGACAGCCGGCGACATAACCCGTCGCGCGGCCAGCCTGTCGGCCACATATTCGTCAGACGGTACACGCGCCAGCAGCAAGCTGGAATACCGTAGCGACACGGGCGCAAGCCTGCGTGAAACATGGCTGTCCCGCACCACGCTAACCTATACCGTCACCGATAACTGGCGCGCCTTGGCCAGCCTCGATTACGCGGTATCGACATCGAGCGCGGCACCAACCACCGACAGCAGCTATATCGAGGCGGTGCTGGGTTACGCCTATCGTCCCGTAGACAATGACCGGCTGAATGTGTTGTTCAAATATACATACCTGTATGATTCCGGTGCGCCAACGCAGATCGGTGCCGGTGGTGCGGCATGGAACTATGCACAGCAAAGCAACGTGCTGTCGGCGGATGCGATGTACCAGGTGACACCGAAGCTGTCGCTGGGGGCCAAGGTCGGCGTCCGCATGGGGGCGCTGCGCGACACATCCGTTGCCGGCAGCAGCTGGCAAACCTCGGATGCACGTCTGGCCATTTTGCGCGCCGACTGGGCATTCGCCAACGACTGGAGCCTGCTGGTCGAAGGGCGGTATCTGGACACGCCCGCGGTTTCCAGCAACAAATCCGGCGCACTGTTCGGCATATACCGGAACATCGGGGACAACCTGCGGATCGGGGGCGGATACAACATGACCGGTTTTTCCGACGATCTGACCAACCAGAACTACACCTCGCAGGGCTGGTACCTGAACCTCGTCGCCAAGATGTAGATCGCGAATTCCGCAAACGGAAAAGGCCCGACAGATCGCGCTGTCGGGCCTTTTGGTTGTGCCGAATGCGGGTTACGCTGCCGCTTCGATCGGCTTGTTCAGATCAATTCCCTTGATATCGGCACCGGCAATCAATTGCGCTGTATAGGCGTTGGCGGCCTTGACCCACGAAATCTGTTCCAGTTTTTCGCGGATTTGCACCTTCACCGCATCAAAAGGCAACACCTGCCCGTATGTGGCTTTGTCCATCTTGACGATATGAAACCCATAGCGCGTTTCCACCGGTTCCGGATGGATGGTGCCTTCGGGCAGGACTTTCAGAACCGCCTCGAACTCCGGCACGGTTTCGCCGGTGTTGATCTGGCCCAGTTGTCCGGCGTTTTCCCGTGACGGACAGGCCGAGAACTCTTTGGCAAACGTCCCGAATTTCGCAGGTTTGGCCAGAACCTTGACCAAAACCGCCTCGGCAAGCGCTCTGGCCTCGTTTCTGGCTGCGTCGTCGTCCGGTTTCGCCGGAAACAGGATATGCGCCGGCTGGTACAGGTCGGGCGAGCGGAAGGTTTCCGGCTGGCGCTCGTAAATCGCCAGACATTCTGCGTCGGAAACATCCGCAGGGGATATTTCCTGCTCGACCACCTGCCGGATTACCGACTCGTCCGGCGTTTCCACCCGCTCCGGTCCGACATTTTGCGGATCCGGCGTTATTCCCTTGTCGCTGGCAACTTGCAACAACAACGTCCGCACAGCCAGGGCCCGCGCTGCCGCGCGCCACGCGTGCCCCGGTTTCCCGGGGTCGGCGGCGTGGTTCTGTGCTTCGGCGGAAATATCCGCCGAGGCTATTTTTTCACCATTCACATAAATATCGGGAAATAGCGGGGTCATGACGCCCTCCGGTTTGCTTTGTGTTTGCGGGTGCGCACAATCTGGTAGCCCGGGCGCCACATATACCGCACAGGAACCGACAACATATGGACCAGCCGTGTGAACGGGAAGATCAGGAAAATTGTCAGACCGGTAAAGATGTGGATTTTGAAAATCAGCCCCACATCCTTGATGTTGTCGGCAGCGTTGCCATCAAAGGTAAAGATACCCTGCGCCCAGGCCATAAACTTGACCATTTCAGAACCGTCCAGAACCTGCGCCGAGAACGGGATAGTCCCCAGCCCCAGCAGTATCTGGAACAGGATCAGCAACAGAATACCGGTATCCGCAAACGAACTGCGCGCACGGATTCGGCTGTCCATCAGGCGGCGATGTGCCAGCATAAGCGCCCCGATCAGGGCAGAGGTGCCGGCCAAACCACCCAGAACGATCGCAATCATCTGTTTTGCAGCATAGCTGACGCCAAGCTCGTGCCAGACAACCACCGGCGTCAACAGGCCGACAAGATGGCCGCCGAAAATGGCAAGAATACCCACATGGAACAGCACCGATCCCATAATCAGCTGTTTGCGCCGCAGTAACTGGCTGGAACTGGATTTCCAGGTAAACGGATCCCTTTCATAGCGCGCGATAGAGCCGACCGCCAACACGGTCAGCGCGATGTAGGGATAGATACCGAAAAGAAAATCGTTCATGTTCGCCTCCTATTCTGTCGCCGCAGCAGCGGGCTGCGGATGTATTGGTGTGTCCATTTTCGCCAGAATATCCCGGGTAACCGGGCACCCCGCGTTCGGGTCGGGACCAAAGGTCACTTCGGCCTCTTCCCATATCGTATCGAGGGCTTCCAGATCCTCGGGGTCGTCGTCCTTGACTGTCAGCAATTCCTGCACCATCTCGCTGGAATGCTCCACTCCGGCAAACTCCGACAGGGCCGCCAGAACGGCGGCATAGTTGCTGCCGCGTCGTTGCAAACGTTCAGCCAGCGCCGCCAGAATATGCCCGGCATCGCCCAGCATTTCACGCGCATCGTCAAGCGGCCGGTTCGACAGGTATTCCAGCAGGATCGGCAGATGGTCCGGCAGTTCCGTACTGGCAAGGTCGAACCCGCCCGCACGATAGGTTTCCAGCAAATCGACCATCGCCGGACCACGGTCGCGGCTTTCGCCATGCACATGTTCGAACAGGTTGAGGCTAAGCGTGCGGGACCGGTCGAACAGCAGAACAAACCGTTCCTGCAACTCGTATACGTCCAGCGTGGCGAAATCGTCCAGCAACGGCTGGATTGCCTGAACCGCATCCGCCGACAATATGCCGCCGGATTTCAGGGCCTCGGCAATTTCGCCAACCGCCGCCTTGTGTTCCTCGCGCGGATAGCTGAGCAACACCGAAAGGGCTTTGAATGCGCTGCTCATCTTGCACCTCCTGTCGGCACCACGAATTTGCGCGACCCGAACAACTTTTTGCCACTGCTGCCTGTGGAACAGCCGTTCCCGTCGGTAAACCCGCATCCGCCGCGCATATCATAGGCATCTTCGGCCTGTTCGCGGTGGGTGGTCGGAACCACAAAACGGTCCTCGTAGTTGGCGATCGACATGATTTCGAACATGTCCTCGATCTGCAACGGTGTCAGCCCTACCCGTTTCGCGACCTCCAGATCGATAACCCCGTCGATGGTTTTGCTGCGCATATACCCACGCATCGCCAGCATCCGTTCCAGCGCCGTAACCACCGGTGCCTCGTCACCAGCCGTCAGCATGTTGGCAAGGTATTTTACCGGAATGCGCAACGACTTGACGTCCGGCATTTCGTTGTCGATGCCGATTTTTCCGGCCTCGGCGGCATTCTGGATCGGGCTGAGCGGCGGGACGTACCAGACCATCGGCAGGGTGCGGTATTCGGGATGCAGCGGGAAGGCAATCTTCCAGTCCATCGCCATTTTCCACACCGGCGAGTTCTTGGCCGAGTTGATCCAGTCCTCCGGCACACCGTCGCGGCGCGCGGCGGCCTGAACCTCGGGGTCGTTCGGGTCGAGAAACACGCCAAGCTGCGCATCATAAAGGTCCTGTTCGTCATTCGACGACGCGGCCTCCTCGATCTTGTCGGCGTCATACAACATCACACCCAGATAGCGGATTCGCCCGACGCAGGTTTCCGAACAGACCGTCGGCAGGCCGCTCTCGATCCGCGGATAGCAAAAGGTGCATTTCTCGGATTTTCCGCTTTCCCAGTTGTAGTAGATCTTTTTGTAGGGGCAGCCCGATACACACATGCGCCAGCCGCGACAGGCGTCCTGGTCAATCAGGACAATGCCGTCTTCCTCGCGTTTATAGATTGCACCGGACGGACACGACGCAACGCAGGTCGGATTCAGACAGTGTTCGCACAGGCGCGGCAGATACATCATGAAAGTATTTTCATACTCGCCATAGATTTCCTTCTGCACCCCTTCAAAGTTGTAGTCCTGCGAACGTTTTTCGAATTCGCCGCCAAGGATTTCTTCCCAGTTCGGCCCCCACTCGATTTTTTCCATCCGTTCGCCGGAAATGCGCGAACGCGGGCGGGCGGTCGGAAAGGCATCCATCTCGGGGGCGGATTTCAGGTGGTCATAGTCGAAATCGAACGGTTCGTAGAAATCGTCGATCTCTGGCAGGTTCGGATTGCCGAAAATATTGGCCAAAACCCGCCATTTTGCGCCCTGTCTGGGCTGGATTTTGCCATTTTTGTTGCGAACCCAACCACCGTTCCAGCGTTTCTGGTTTTCCCAGTCCTTGGGATAGCCAATGCCGGGTTTCGTCTCGACGTTGTTGAACCATGCGTATTCAACCCCGTCGCGGCTGGTCCAGACGTTTTTACAAGTGACGGAGCATGTATGGCACCCGATACATTTATCGAGATTCAGCACCATGCCGATTTGTGCGCGAACTTTCATCAGTTCTGCCCTCCTGTTTTCGCCGGCGTATCCAGCCAGTCAACTTTGGTAAGTTTTCGCACGATCACGAATTCATCGCGGTTCGAGCCCACGGTGCCGTAGTAGTTGAAACCATAGGATTGCTGGGCATAGCCCCCGATCATATGCGTCGGTTTCAAGGTTGTGCGGGTGACCGAGTTGTGAATCCCGCCCCGCAGCCCCGTTTGTTCGGACCCCGGCACATTCACGATTTTTTCCTGTGCATGGTACATGAACAACGTGCCTTCCTTGATCCGTTGCGAAACAACCACGCGCGCGGTCAGCGCGCCGTTGACGTTGTAAGCCTCCACCCAGTCGTTATCGACGAGGCCGGCTTTCTTCGCATCCACCTCGGACATCCAGACCACCGGACCACCACGGTTGAGCGTCAGCATCAACAGGTTGTCCGAATAGGTCGAATGGATACCCCATTTCTGGTGCGGCGTGATGAAGTTCAACACCACATGCGGCTCGTCGTTTCTGGCCGAAGCATTGACCCCGGCCGTGATGGTTTTCAAATCCACCGGCGGGCGATAGGTGCAAAGCCCCTCGCCGAAGGCCCGCATCCACAAATGATCCTGATAAAGCTGCTGACGCCCCGACAGGGTGCGCCACGGGATCAGCTCGTGGACGTTTGTGTATCCGGCGTTGTAGCACACATCCTCGGATTCAATGCCCGACCACGTCGGCGAGGAAATGATCTTGCGCGGCTGTGCGGCAATATCGCGAAAGCGGATTTTCTCGTCCTCTTTTGCTCTGGCCAGATGCGCATGTTCGCGCCCCGTGGCCTTGGACAGTTCGTCCCACGCCTTCACGGCCACTTCACCGTTGGTTTCGGGCGCCAGCATCAGGATCATTTCTGCCGCGTCGATGGCGGTATTCAACCTGGCAAGACCTTTGGTCGGGCCTTCGTCGGTGACAACACCGTTCAGATCCTTCAGATGGTGCATTTCCACCTTGGCATCCCACGAAATACCCTTGCCGCCGTTACCGACTTTTTCCATCAGGGGACCGACAGAGGTAAAGCGTTTGTAAAGGTTGGGATAGTCCCGCTCGACCGTCACGAAATTCGGCGCGGTCTTGCCGGGGATCAGGTCGCACTCGCCTTTTTTCCAGTCCTTGACCTGGTCCTGCGCAAGTTCCGCAGGGGTGTCATGCAGCAGCGGCAACGAAACAACATCCGTTTCCTCGCCCAGATACCCCGGCACCACCTCCGAGAATTTTTTCGCGATGGATTTGAAAATTTCCCAGTCGGAGCGGCTTTCATAGGCCGGATCGACCGCCGCTTGCAGCGGATGGATAAACGGGTGCATATCCGAGGTGTTGAGGTCGTCTTTTTCATACCATGACGCCGTCGGTAGCACGATATCGGAATAGACAGCCGTAGTGGACATACGGAAATCGATCGTCACCAGCAGATCGAGTTTGCCTTTCGGCCCCTCGTCATGCCACTTGGCCTCGATCGGTTTCTGGCCGCCTTCCTCGCCCAGATCCTTGCCCAGAACACCGTGATCGGTGCCCAGCAGATGCTTGAGGAAATACTCGTGCCCCTTGCCCGAGGAACCGAGCAGGTTGGAACGCCACACAAACAGGTTGCGCGGCCAGTTTTCCGGGGCATCGGGATCCTCGCAGGACATCTCGACCTCGCCGGATTTCAGCTTCTCGGCCAGATAGGCCTTCACATCCACACCCGCCTCTTTCGCGGCCTTCGCCACTTCGAGCGGATTGGTTTTCAGCGACGGCGCCGAGGGCAGCCACCCCATGCGTTCGGCGCGGATATTATAGTCGATCAGGCTGGCATCCTTCCAGTCGCCCGCCGGCGCGGTCGGAGACAGAATCTCGTCGGCCTTCAACGTCTCGTAACGCCACTGGTCAGTGTGGGCATACCACGCCGAGGTGGAGTTCATATGCCGCGGTGGTCGCGCCCAGTCCAGCGCGAAGGCCAGCGGCTGCCAGCCGGTTTGCGGGCGCAGTTTTTCCTGCCCGACGTAATGGCTCCAGCCGCCGCCGGATTTGCCGATACACCCGCACATCACCAGCATGTTGATGATACCGCGATAGTTCATATCCATGTGATACCAGTGGTTCAGACCGGCCCCGAGGATCACCATCGACTTGCCTTCGGTTTTCTCGGCATTGCTGGCAAATTCACGGGCAACCGTGATGATCTGGTCACGCGGCACGCCGGTAATTTTTTCAGCCCAGGCCGGCGTGAACGGCACATCGTCGTTATAGTCCGTGGTGACCCAGTCACCGCCCAGCCCGCGATCCAGACCGTAGTTCGCACAGAACAGGTCGAACACCGTTGTGACGTAAGCCTCGCCATCGGCCAGTTCGACCTTTTTCGCCGGAATGTTGCGTGTCAGAATTTCGGGGTGTTCGCATTTGACGAAATTTTCGCTCGCCGCACCGCCGAAATAGGGAAAATCGACATTCAGGACCTCGTCGTGGTCTTCTTCCAGAATCAGCGACAACTTCAGATTGACATCCTTGCCCTTGGCGCGTTCCTCAAGGTTCCACTCGCCATCCTCGCCCCAGCGGAAACCGACCGACCCGTTAGGCGGCACAAGATCGCCCGAGGTGGTGTCGATGGCAACGGTTTTCCACTCGGGATTGTTTTTCTGGCCCAGCTTGCCCTTCAGGTCGTCGGCGCGCAACTGGCGTCCGGGAACAAAGCGGCCGTCCTTTTCCTCCAGCACAACCAGCATCGGCATATCCGAATACTGGCGGGCGTAATCCTCGAAATATCTGGCCTGGCGATCCAGATGGAATTCGCGCAGGATCACATGGCCCATCGCCATTGACAGCGCGCTGTCGGTGCCCTGTTTCGGGGCCAGCCAGATATCGCCGAATTTCGCGGCCTCGGAATAATCCGGCGAAATAACGGCGGATTTGGTGCCGCGATAGCGCGCCTCGGTATAGAAATGTGCGTCCGGCGTGCGGGTCTGCGGCACGTTGGATCCCCACAGAAGCAGGAAACCGGCATTGTACCAGTCTGCCGATTCCGGCACATCCGTCTGTTCCCCCCACGTCATGGGCGAGGCCGGCGGCAGATCGCAATACCAGTCATAAAAGCTCATCGCCGTGCCACCAAGCAACGACAGATAGCGCGCGCCGGCCGCATAGGACACCATCGACATCGCCGGGATAGGAGAGAACCCGAAGACACGGTCAGGGCCGTATGTTTTTGCGGTATAGGCATTGGCGGCAGCGATGATTTCGGTGGCCTCTTCCCAGTCGGCGCGCACGAAGCCGCCCTTGCCGCGCGACGTGACATAGTCGGCGCGCAGGATCGGATCATTCTGCAATTTGGTCCACGCCTCGATCGGCGAGTTGTTTTCGCGCATCCGGCGATAGCTTTTCAACAGGCGCGCACGGATCAACGGGGTTTTTACCCGGTTGGCGGAATAAAGATACCAGCTATAGGACGCGCCACGGGCGCAACCGCGCGGTTCGTGGTTCGGCATTCCGGCGCGCGTGCGCGGATAATCCGTCTGCTGGGTTTCCCATGTGACAATGCCGGATTTCACATAGATTTTCCAACTGCACGACCCGGTGCAGTTCACCCCGTGGGTCGAACGCACGATTTTGTCGTGACGCCAGCGGTTCCGGTATACATCTTCCCAGTCGCGGTTTTCGTCCGTGGTATTTCCGTACCCGTCCGAGAACGTCCCGATACTGTTGCTTTTCAGGAAGTTCAGCCTGTCCAGTAGGTGGCTCATGTCATTTCTCCATTTTGTAAATGGGTGCCAGCGCAAAGAGGGGAAGAAACGCTGGCACCTTTTTTCGCGAAGTCTTACGGGTTTTTCACATACGCATTGGGGCGCAGGTAGAACCACCAGTTGATGACGATACAAACCGCATAAAAGATCGCGAAACCGTAGAGGGCGTATTCAGGATGCCCCGAACCGAGTTCCTCGCCGAATACTTTCGGGATGATGAAGGCACCATAGGCCGCCACCGCCGATGTCCAGCCCAGAACAGGTCCGGCCTGCTCCTTGTTGAACACAACCCCGATGGTGCGGAAGGTCGAACCGTTGCCGATACCCGTTGCCGTGAACAGGATCAGGAACAGCACCATGAACGGCAGGAACAGGGTTTCAGGCGTGGCCGAGGCATAGGCCTTCTGCAACAGGAAGGCCAGTGCAACCGCCGAGGCCACCATGGCAACCGAGATGATCTGGGTCACTTTGGCGCCGCCGATCTTGTCGGCAATGACACCGCCAACCGGACGGATCAGCGCCCCGATGAACGGTCCCATCCAGGCAAACATCAGCGCCGACGGACCGTTCGGGTTGACCGTGTCATGTGTCAAAACCCCGTCCACCATCAGATGCTGGAAGCCGAAGACAACCTTGATGGTCAGCGCGAAGGCTGCCGAGTAGCCGATGAACGACCCGAAAGTCATGGTATAGATGATGGTCATCGCCCATGTGTGCTTGTTGCCGAAGATCTTGTACTGGCGCGTCAGGTTCTTGCCGACCTCGCCGGGGATCATTTTCAGCAGGAACACGGTCAACGCGATCACGATCGGCAGAACAATCCATTTGGAAACACCGAATCCCGAGCCACCGACAGTGTCCGGCAGCATCAGCCACAGACCGAAGGTCGCGGTGACAAACCCGATCAGCAGCATACCGGTGATGATCGAGAAGGCCCCGAGCGGGTTGGGAATGTCCGGCGAGACATGCTCGTCACGGATGTTGTTCATGCCCCACCAGCCGATGAACATCAGCGGCACCAGCAACAGCAGCCAGACATAGCCGGCGTTCTGGATATAGGTAATGGTGCCGGCTTCGATCTTGCCGATCAGCGTGCCGGATGTATTGACCAGCGCGCGACCCGCGCCGCCGAACAGGGCAAAGGTCATGACCAGCGGAATAACGATCTGCATCGTCGTCACACCGAAATTGCCCAGACCGGCATTCATACCCAGCGCATAGCCCAGTTTCTTTTTCGGAAAGAAAAAGCTGATATTGGACATGGACGAGGCAAAGTTGCCGCCGCCGATGCCCGACAACAACGCCAGCAACTGGAACACCCAGAACGGCGTCTCGGGATTGCTGAGCGCCATGCCGGTGCCAACGGCCGGAATAATCAGCAGCGCGGTGGTAAACACGATGGTATTGCGCCCGCCCGCAATGCGGATAAAGAAGGTCGAGGGAATGCGCAGCGTCGCCCCCGTCAGCCCGGCGATGGCCGAAAGCGTAAACAGGTCCGACTTGGCAAAGCCGAAGTCGAGGTTGATCATCTGCACGGTGATAATGCCCCAGTACAGCCAGACGGCAAAGCCGGCGAGCAGGCTGGGAATGGAAATCCACAGGTTCCGTGTGGCGATGGACTTGCCGGTAGACTTCCAGAAAGCCTCGTCCTCGGGTGTCCAGTTTCTTAGATCTTTACCCAAAGTATTTCTCCTTTGGTTGGGGGTGATGGCGGGCCGTTGTCCGGCCCGTCGTTAGTGCGAAAATTTTCAGGCGGGGCGCGGCATATCCGACAGGTCCGTATCCCTGTGCATGTCGGGATTGCGCGACCGGTCCAGCTTGCGAATGGCAAAGTGCATCCAGGTCAGGCTGACGGCGACCAGTACGAACATCAGCATGAACACCACCGACCAGACATGGAACACGTCCAGCAGGATCCCGAAGGAAATCGGCAGAACAAAACCGCCAAGCCCGCCGATCATGCCGACCAGCCCGCCGACCGCGCCGACGTTTTTCGGAAAATACACCGGAATATGCTTGTAAACAGCGGCTTTGCCGAGGCTCATCATAAATCCCAGCACCACGGTCAGGAAGACGAACACATACAACGGAATACCGAAGCTGAACTCGATCAGGCGCGGCGTGCCGTCGGCATTCGGAATGCCTTCAACAATATAACGGGTCTGCGGATAGCTCATGACGAACAGCACAACCAGCGACACACCGAAGGTCAGATACATCACAAAGCGCGCGCCCCAGACATCGGACATCCAGCCGCCAAGTGCCCGAAAAATCGATCCGGGCAGCGAATACATGCCGGCGAACACACCGGCGGCCGCCAGACCGACACCATAGGCCCCGACATAGTAG
>CAZDLV010000060.1:0-11896 GCA_964506345.1 uncultured Rhodobacterales bacterium
GTCCTCGGCGATGATCAGCAGCGGTTTGCCGGACTGGATAACGGTTTCCAGCAGCGGAACCATCGGCTGCAACGACGAGAGTTTTTTCTCGTGCAGCAGGATCAGGCAGTCTTCGAGGTCGGCAACCATTTTGTCGGGGTTGGTGATGAAATAGGGCGACAGGTAACCGCGGTCGAACTGCATGCCTTCGACCACATCGGTTTCGGTTTCGAGACCTTTGTTTTCCTCGACGGTGATAACACCCTCGTTGCCGACGCGCTGCATGGCGTCCGCGATCTGGCGACCGATTTCGGCCTCGCCGTTGGCGGAAATGGTGCCGACCTGTGCAACTTCGTCGGAGTCCTTGACCTCGCGGGCCATGCTCTTGATGTTTTCAACGACGTTGGTAACAGCAATGTCGATGCCGCGCTTCAGGTCCATCGGGTTCATGCCGGCGGCAACCGATTTCATGCCTTCGCGAACAATGGCCTGGGCCAGAACGGTCGCGGTGGTGGTGCCGTCGCCGGCGGTGTCATTGGTGCGCGAGGCAACTTCTTTTACCATCTGCGCGCCCATGTTCTCGAACTTGTCTTCCAGTTCGATTTCCTTGGCAACGGATACACCATCCTTGGTGATGCGCGGGGCGCCGAAGGATTTGTCGATCACCACGTTGCGGCCTTTGGGGCCGAGGGTGACTTTTACAGCGTTGGCGAGGATATCGACACCGGCCAGCATACGATTGCGGGCGTCGGTATCGAAACGTACGTCTTTTGCAGCCATTTTGGATGCTCCTTTACTGGGTTAACGAGGGGTCGCTCAGGCGATAATGCCGAGGATGTCGCTTTCTTTCATGATCAGCAGCTCTTCACCGTCGAGGGTGATTTCGGTGCCGGACCATTTGCCGAACAGGATTTTGTCGCCGGCTTTTACGTCCATTGCGATGCGATCACCGTCTTCGTCGCGCGCGCCTGCGCCAACCGCAACGATTTCCCCTTCGGAGGGTTTTTCTTTGGCTGTGTCGGGGATGATCAGGCCGCCGGCGGTTTTTTCCTCGCCGTCGATGCGGCGAACCACTACGCGGTCGTGCAAAGGTGTGAATGCCATTTCGGATGCTCCTTCGAGTATACCAGTGTTGAGGTGGCGGGGTGTTTTGGCACTCGCCACCATTGAGTGATAACAGCAGGTATTTATGCAAGCGCATTTTCCGAGTCAAGGGGCGCATGTGACAGTTTTTCGCCACCGGACAGAAGCAGGTGACAAAGCGGGCGGCGCGGCCTATATAGAGCGCGGATATTGCAGCGCACAACAAGAGACACAAAATGATCAAAGTTTTCGGCCATCTGGCCCCCGACACCGATGCCACCTGTTCCGCCCTGATCTGGGAATGGTATCTGAACGAAATCGCGAAAAAGCCGGCCAAAGCCTATGTGCTGGGCCTGCCCAATACCGAGGCGCTGTTTGTGCTGGACCGCTGGAAATTCGCGAAACCCGACCTGCTGGAAGAACTGGCCCCCGGCGACAAGGTGGTGATCGTGGACACCAACAATCCGGCCGAGTTGCCCGCCGGTATCAATGACACCGATATCGGACAGATCATCGACCATCATCTGCTGGTTGGCGGGATCACCACCAACAAGCCGATCAATGTCACCATCCGGCCGGTCGCCGCCACCGCGACGGTGATGTATTCGATCATGCGCGAACCGGCGCTGGACACCATGCCCGACGCCATCAAGGGGCTGATCCTGAGCTGTATTATTTCCGACACGCTGGAATTCCGCAGCCCGACCACCACACCGCGCGACCGCGAGGTTGCGGCGCGACTGGCCGGTGATCTGGGGATCGACATTCCGGCATATGCCGCCGAAATGTTCGCGGCAAAATCCGATATCTCGCATTTCAGCGACGCGGAACTGTTGCGCCTCGATTCGAAAAAATACGATCTGGACGGGGTGAAATTCCGCGTCTCGGTTCTGGAAACCACCAGCCCCGATGTGGTGCTGGCGCGCAAGGAAAGCCTGATGGCGGCGATGGCCGATGTTGCCGCCGGCGACGGTGTTGACCAGGTGCTGCTGTTTGTCGTCGATATCCTGAACGAGGCCGCGACGCTGCTGGTGCCCAACGATCTGGTGAAATCGCTGGCCGAACATACGTTCAACGTAGCGGTTGACGGTGATGTGGTGGTTTTGCCCGGCGTGGTGTCGCGCAAAAAACAGATCATCCCGAATCTGGCGCTCTGAGTTTTGACGCGGGTTATTTCCGGTCTGCACGAGGTCAGCGCGATTTATGACGCGCTGTTCGTCGATTTGTGGGGCTGCGTTCACAATGGTGAACGGCCGTTTCCCGCAGCGGTCGCCGCCTTGCAGCGTTATCGTGCCGCAGGTGGCAAGGTGGTGTTGTTAACCAACGCGCCGCGCCCGAAACCGTCCGTCGTGCGCCAGTTGCAGCGCATCGGTGTGCCGCAGGATGCCTATGACGAGGTTGCCTCGTCCGGCGATGCGGCGCAGGAAGCGATGATGGTCGGCATGGTCGGGCGCAAGGTGTTTCATCTGGGACCGGAAAAGGACATCAGTTTTTTCCGCGATATTCCCGAACATCTGCGCAACCGGCCCGCAATCGAGCGGGTGCCACTGGCCGAGGCCGAGGGGATTGTCTGCACCGGATTGCTGGATGATCTGACGGAAACGCCCGACGATTACCGGCTGACGATCCTTGACGGGGTCAATCGCGGGTTGAAAATGCTGTGCACCAACCCGGATATTTTCGTCGATATGGGCGAGCAGCGGGTATATTGCGCCGGTGCCATTGCCGCGGCCTATGAACAGGCGGGCGGGACGGCGCTGTATTTCGGCAAGCCGTATTCGCCGGTTTACGATCTGGCCTCGGCGCGGCTGGCGGCGCTGACCGGTTACGAGGTGGCCGAGGACCGGATTTTGTGCATTGGCGACGGCATCAACACCGATATTCGCGGGGCGATGGCGCAGGGGATGGACAGTCTGTTTCTGACCGGCGGTCTGGCCGCGACGGAAATTCCGGTGCGCGATGGTGTGCCGGATGGCAAAAAGTTGCAGGAATTTCTGGGCGAACACCTGCTGGACCCGATGTTTACCATGGTCGGGTTGAAGTAGGCGGGACAGTAAGTTTCGTTTGCAAAACTTTTTGCGTAACTATATTGCGCGACGATTGTTTATGGGCTAGACATGGTGCAACGCACAATCATGTAGAGTCCCATGGCCAAGGAACGCGCAATGCTCGATACGCCAAAACATAACCTGCCGGTCGGCACCATCTGCATCGAGGATCTGGAGATCGGCATGGAACGCTCGCTGGCCAAGACGATCGGCGACCGTGAAATCGAGATGTTTGCCGAGCTGTCCACCGACCACAATCCGGTGCATCTGGACGACGACTATGCGCAGGATACGATTTTCGGCGGGCGGATCGCACACGGGATGCTGACGGCGGGGCTGATCTCGGCGGTGATTGGCGAGCAACTGCCCGGGCATGGCACCGTGTATCTGAAGCAGAACCTGACCTTTATGGCGCCGGTGCGCCCCGGGGACCGGGTGGAGGCAACGGTAAAGGTGCTGTCCATCGATTTCGCCAAACGTCGGGTTACGCTTGAATGCGCCTGCCGTGTGGGCGATACCGTTGTTCTGAAAGGCGACGCGCTGGTTCTGGCGCCGAGCCGCAAGTTCGACTAGGGATGCGGGCATGGCCCGCGAGGTGCCATGCAGATTTTCAAAACCTATCAGGATATTCCAGACGAGGCGCGCGGCGCGGTTGTTGCCATGGGCAATTTCGACGGTGTGCATCTGGGCCACCAGTCGGTGATCGCGCTGGCGCGGGCGGTGGCGGTCAACCATGACGCGCCGCTGGGGATTGTGACGTTCGAGCCGCACCCGCGCGAGTTTTTTGCCCCCGACGCGCCGCCATTCCGGTTGATGCGCTCGAAAACACGGGCGCACCGGTTGGCGAAGCTGGGCATCGGCGTGCTGTTCGAATTGCCGTTCGACAAGGGGTTGTCCTCGTTGACTGCCGAGGAATTCGCGCGTGACGTTCTGGCCGAGGGGCTGGGCATCCGGCATGTGGTTGTCGGCGCGGATTTCCGGTTCGGCAAGGGCCGCACGGGGGATGCAGAAGGGTTGTGTGAATTCGGCAGAAAATACGGTTTCGGCGTGACCATCGCGCCGCTGGTTTCGGACGCGCAGGGGGACTATTCGTCCACCGCGATCCGCGAAGCGCTGTCGGACGGGCGGCCCGAGGATGCGGCGCGGATTTTGGGGCACTGGCACCGGATCGACGGGGTGGTGGAACAGGGCGACCAGCGCGGGCGCGAACTGGGGTTTCCGACCGCGAACCTGTCGCTGGACGGGCTGCACTTGCCGAAGTTCGGGGTTTATGCGGTGTTTTTCGACATTCTCGACGGGCCGCACAAAGGGGTGTTTCGTGGCGCCGCATCGCTGGGAATACGCCCGACGTTCGGGGTGAACAAACCCAATCTGGAGACGCATCTATTTGATTTCAGCGGGGATCTATACGGGGCGGCGGTGTCGGTGGCGCTGGTTGCCTATCAGCGGCCCGAGGAAAAATATGATTCGCTCGAGGCCTTGATCGCGCAGATGAACAGTGATTGTGTGCGGGCACAGGAAATTCTGGACAGGGCGGCACAATGACCGGCACGGCGCGTTTCGAACGCAAGGAAAACCACTATATCACCCGCGTCGGCTGGCTGCGGGCGGCGGTTCTGGGGGCCAATGACGGGATCGTTTCGACCGCCAGCCTGATCGCCGGTGTCGCGGCGGCGAATGTCGGACAGAGCGACGTTTTGCTGGCCGGAACCGCCGGTCTGGTGGCCGGGGCCATGTCGATGGCAGCGGGGGAGTATGTCTCCGTCAGCTCGCAAGCGGACAGCGAGACGGCGGATATCGCGCGCGAAACGCAGGAACACGAAACCGATCCGGTGTTCGAATTGCACGAACTGGCGGATATTTACGAGGAGCGCGGACTGTCGCCGGAACTGGCGATGCAGGTGGCGCGCGAATTGATGGCCAAGGATCCGGTCGGGGCGCATACACGCGACGAACTGGGGATTTACGAACACACCAAGGCGCGCCCGATTCAGGCGGGGCTGTATTCGGCGGCGTCCTTTACCGCCGGGGCGGCGCTGCCGCTGGCGGCGGTGATTTTTGCGCCCGAAACGTGGATTGTTGCGGCAACCACGGGGATTTCGCTGGTTGCGCTGGCGGTTCTGGGGGCGATTGCGGCGCGCACGGGGGGCGCGCCGGTGATGCGGGCCACAATCCGCGTGACCGTCTGGGGCGGGCTGGCGATGGCGGCAACCGCCTATGTCGGATCGTTGTTCGGGGTTTAGCTGGCGGTTTTCAGGCTTTCTTCCAGATAAATCTCGCGCAGGCGTCTGGCCACCGGACCCGGGGTGCCGGTGCCGATCCGCGCACCGTCGATTTCCACCACCGGACAGACAAAGGTGGAGGCGGAGGTGATGAAAGCCTCGTCCGCCGCCTGTGCCTCGTCGATGGTGAAGGGGCGTTCCTCGACCTCCATCTGGGCCTCGCGGGCGAAACGCAGAACGGCGGCGCGGGTGATGCCGTGCAGGATGTCGGTGGACAGGTTGCGGGTGATGATCTTGCCGTCCTTGACGATATAGGCGTTGTTCGAGGTGCCTTCGGTAACGAAACCGTCCTCGACCAGCCATGCGTCGCCGGCGCCGGCTGCCTTGGCAGCCATTTTTCCCATTGACGGCGCGAGGAGTTGCACCGTTTTGATGTCGCGCCGGCCCCAGCGGATATCGGGGATGGAAATCACCTTGATGCCGTTGGTGGAGGCGGGGGTTTCGCTCAGGGTTTTCTTTTGCGTGAACAGCACCAGCGAGGGTTTGACGCCCACGGGGTAGTGGAAATCGCGGTCGGCAGCGCCGCGCGTGACTTGCAGATAGACAAGCCCCTCGTCGATATCGTTGGCGCGGATCAGTTCGCGGTGGATGGCCGCCAGTTCCGCGTCATCCACGGGGGCGTCCATGTCGAGTTCGTTCAGCGAGCGGGCGAGGCGTTTCATGTGGCCGGCAAAGTCGATCATCTTGCCGTCCAGCACCGAGGTGACCTCGTAAACGCCGTCGGCCATCAGGAAACCGCGGTCGAAAATCGAGATTTTAGCGTCTTCTTCGGGCAGATATTCCCCGTTAACGTATACGGTGCGGCTCATGTTTCATCCCCATAGCTCGGCGGAGGGCGGGTGCGCTCCGGCGTTGTCATAAAATAGCGGTGTTTCGCGATCCTCGGCCAGCAGGAGCGGGCCGTCAAGGTCGGTGAAGTCTGCGCCCTGCGCCACCAGAACGGCGGGGGCCATGGCCAGCGATGTGCCGACCATGCAGCCGACCATCACACCGAAACCGGCATCCTGCGCCGCCTGTTTCAGGGCCAGCGCCTCGGTCAAGCCGCCGGTTTTGTCCAGCTTGATGTTGACCACATCGTATTTGCCCTTGAGGGCGTCGAGGGTGCTGCGGTCGTGGGCGCTTTCGTCGGCGCAGACGGGCAGCGGGCGATCCATGTCCAGCAGGGCATCGTCGGCACCGGCGGGCAGCGGTTGTTCCACCAGTTTGACGCCGAGGTCGAGCAGAACGGGGGCGAGGCTGGCGTAGAGGTCGGGGGTCCAGCCCTCGTTCGCGTCCACGATGATATCGGTGTCGGGGGCGCCTTTGCGGACGGCGCGCAGGCGGGCGAGGTCTTCGGCGCCGTTGCCCAGTTTGATTTTCAGCAAGGGGCGAAAGGCGTTGCGGGCGGCGGCGGCCTGCATCGATTCCGGCGTGCCGAGCGACAGGGTGAAGGCGGTGATTTCGGGACGGGGTTCCGGCAGGCCCGCCAGTTGCCAGACGCGCTTGCCGGTCTGCTTGGCCTCCAGATCCCAGAGCGCGCAGTCGACAGCGTTGCGGGCGGCACCGGCGGGCAGCAGGGTTTGCAGGCGGGTGCGGTCGATGGGGAGCGGCAGGGATTCGATCAGGGCCGTGACGCTTTCCATCGTTTCGCCGTAACGCGCATAGGGGACGCATTCGCCGCGGCCCCTGTGCGCGCCGTCGGTTATGGTGACGCTCAGCACATGCGCATGGGTGCGCGAGCCGCGCGAGATGGTGAATACCTCGGCCAGTTTGAAAGCGGATGGCGTGATGTCGAGGCGCACCTAGAGGGCCTCCAGCGCGTCCACCAGACGGGAAGCCCCTTGGCGATAGGGATCGACGGCAGGCAGGCCCATGCGGATTTCGAGATCGGAAAGGTATTCGCGCGCTTCCTCCGCCCCCATTTTCGCGGTGTTGACGGAAATCGCCACCACCTTGCAGGCCGGATTGACCACCTGTGCCAGCGGCAAAGCGATATCGCGGAGCTGCTCCAGCGTCGGCAGGCTGTAGTCCGGCAGGCCGCGCATATGGGTGCGGGTCGGCTCGTGGCACAGGATCAGCGCGTCGGGCTGGCCGCCGTGGATCAGCGCCATTGTGACGCCGGAATAGGAAGCGTGGAACAGACTGCCCTGCCCCTCGATAATATCCCAGTGGCCGGGGTCGTTGTCGGGGGTCAGGTATTCGACCGCACCGGCCATGAAATCGGCGATCACCGCATCGAGCGGCACGCCGCCGCCGGTGATCAGGATGCCGGTCTGGCCGGTGGCGCGGAAAGTGGCGGCGAGATTGCGTTTGTGCATCTCGCGTTCAATAGCGATGGCGGTATACATCTTGCCGACGGAACAATCGGTGCCGACGGCGAGGCAGCGTTTGCCCGTGCGTTTCCTGCCGCTGGCGATGGGATAGGCGACGGTGGGGATGCGCACATCGTGCAGGGTGCGGCCATGCATCTGGGCGGCAGCGACCAGCGCGCCTTCGTCAGACAGAAGGTTGTGCAAGCCCGAGGCGATGTCCATGCCCGCCTGCAAAGCCTCGGTCAGAACCGAGATCCATGCGGCAGAAATGTGGCCGCCGCGATTGGCAACACCGACGACGAGGGTGCGGGCGCCGGCCTCGACCGCCTGTGCAATGGTGATGTCCGGCAGGCCCATGTCGGCCTTGCAGCCGTCCATGCGGAGCTGGCCGACGACATTTTCGGGGCGCCAGTCCTTGATGCCTTGCGCGACTTTGGCGGCGAGCTGGTCCGGCGCGTCGCCGAGGAAAAGCAGATAGGGTTTTTCGATCATGACGGACTCCGGCTGTTGGTTCCGGCACAGCATAGGGGCGGGCGCGAGGGAAGTTTTCGATATTCACCCGCGCCGGATCGGAAATTGCAGGAGGATATGCGGTGTAAATCCGGTTTGACGCAAGATTTTTGCGCCGGCAGGCCGGTTTGCGCGTCTATCCGGTTATCAGGCCGACAGGGGCGTTGGCGTCCACCGCGTAATCTTTGGGGGCCTCGGTCAATGTTGCGGTTTTGCGTTTGAATTCGAAATTTACCAGATCGCCTTCGGGTTCCGAATGGATAACCAGACATTGCAACAGGTGGCGCGCGCCGTCGTAAAGATCGACAAACCCGCGCAGGTGCGGGGCGTCTTCGGCCAGAATGGCGAAACCGTCGTCCCAGAGTTTGAACACCGGATAGATTTCGTCCCCGGCGTGAACGCGCAACCGCTTGTGTTTGCGGGCATCGTCCATGCGGGCCTTTTTCAGACCGGCGAGGACTTCTTCTGACAGGAACGCTTCCATGCTACCTCCTAATTTCACGGGATTATGGTCTGCCATAACAAAGGTTAACGTCAAGTTACAATTTTGTGGCGAGGCCGGATTACGCCGATTTGGCACCGGATTCGATGTGCGGGACATAGTGGTCCAGCACCGCTATCAGGTCGTCGGGGCGCAGCGGGGTGCGCATCAGGCTGCGGGCGTTGGGGATCAGTTCGAAGATCGAGCCGTCGGAAAAGAAGCTGCTGCTGGTCACCGCGATGATCGGCACGTCGGGGTGCTTGTAGGTGGCATAGTCGGAAATTGCGATGGCACCGCCGTCCGGCAACACCAGATCAAGGACGAGCGCGTCGAAATCGCCAAAGCGCAACTGTTCGATTGCCTCCGATTGGGTGGCGGAACAGGTAACCCGCACCCCCTGCCGTTCGAGCGCCGCCGCCCAGAGACCGGACAGGCCCGCGTTGTTCTGAACCAGCAAGACTCTCATAATTTTTCCCCGACTTTCCGCAGGCTTCGCAGAAACATGTTAAGAATTGCCTAAACATTTAGGAAATGTGTTAATAAATCATTAACTCGCTATATGTTGTGGCGGATTTTCCCTGTGCCACCAGATAAGACCGGCTGGACGCAGGGGGGCGGGTCGATTATCAGGGGGGCGGGAATGGTCCCGCGAGGTGGAAAACGGATCGAGAATGTTTCCTGTGTCCTATCTTTTGATCGCCCTGATTCTGGATGCGGTGTTTGGCGAACCGGAGCGGCTGTGGGCGCGGTTTCCGCATCCGGCAACGCTGATGGGGCGGTGCGTGGAGTGGTTCGATACGCGGTTCAATCACGGCGCCGGACGCAAGCGCAAGGGTGTGCTGGTGGTGGCGGCGCTGGTTTCTGGCGGGGCGGTGGCGGGCTGGCTGGTGGCGGCGCTTCCCGATCGTGGTTTGCTGGAGGTTCTGGGGGCGGCGGTTCTGTTGGCGCAGCGCAGTTTGGCAGAGCATGTGCAGCGGGTGGCGGAGGCGCTGCGCGAGGGGTTGCCACAGGGGCGGCGTGCGGTTTCGATGATTGTCGGGCGCGACCCCGAGACGCTGGACCAGAGCGGCGTGGCGCGCGGAGCGATTGAAAGTGCGGCCGAGAATTTTTCCGACGGGGTGATTGCGCCCGCGTTCTGGTTTTTGCTGTTCGGGTTGCCGGGGATTGTTGTCTACAAGCTGGTGAATACCGCCGATTCCATGATCGGTTATCGCAACGAACGCTATGAGGAATTCGGCTGGGCGGCGGCGCGGCTGGATGATGTGATGAACTGGATTCCGGCGCGGATCACCGGCGGGTTGATCTGTCTGGCCTATTGGTCGGAGGATGCATGGCGGGTGATGCAGGCCGATGCGCGGCTGCACCGCTCGCCCAATGCCGGATGGCCCGAGGCGGCGATGGCCGGCGTGCTGGGCGTGGCGCTGGCGGGGCCGCGCAGTTACGACGGCGAAATGCGGGAACTGGCGTGGGTCAACCCCGCAGGGCGCAAGGCGCTGGACCCGATGGATATCGAACGGGCCGTCGGCGTGCTGTGGCGCGCCTGGTTTGTCGCCGCCGCGATTGTCGGCGCGGCGGCGGTATTGGGTTAGCTGTCGGACAGCTCTTTCTTGTGCATCCAGTCGGCGTGTTTCGGGGCGCGCTTGGTCTGTGACCATTCTTCCAGCATATCCCATTTTACCGCGTCGAGCTTGGCCAGCATGGCGTCCTCTTCCGGATCGGGGCAGGCCAGTTCGATGCGGTGGCCGTTGGGGTCGAAGAAATAGATCGAGTGAAAGATCGAGTGGTCGGTCACGCCCAGAACCTCGACTCCGTTTGCCTCAAGGTGTTCCTTGAATTCCAGCAGCTCGGCACGGTCTTTGACCTTGAAGGCCAGATGCTGCACCCAGATCGGGGTGTTGGGGTCGCGGCCCATTTCCGGCTTGGTCGGCAGTTCGAAAAACGCCAGAATGTTGCCGTTGCCCGCATCCATGAAGATGTGCATGTAGGGGTCGGGTTCGTGGGTGGAGGGAACCTTGTCCTCGGCAATGGCCAGAACGAAATCCATGTTCAGCATCTTGTTATACCACTCCACGGTTTCCTTGGCATCCTTGCAGCGGTAGGCAACGTGGTGGATCTGTTCGATTTTCATGGCATGTCCTTTCGGGATTTTTCCGAGGCGATGGCGAAGGCCTCGCGTAGCACTTCGCGATCGCCGATGTGGTTGGCGAGCAGCAGGATCAGCTTGGCGTTGAGCAGGTCGCTCTCGGTTTTGCTGCGGCCTTTGTGCAGTTCTATCAGCTCGTCGTAGAAATCGTCGCCGTCGGCGATGTTGGGGGCGGTTGTCAGCTTGCTCATGCTTCGTCTCCGTTGGGCTGGCCGGTGGCGGTGTCGAGGGCGGATTTTACCGCGGCGGCGTCGTAGCTGGTCCAGCGCGCGGCAACGTGCTGGTCCGGGCGCAACAGGTAGACGGCGCTGGACGCATCGCCAAGGAACCGTTCGGCAAGTTCAGGATGGTTTGTGCTGTCGAGTTGCAGGGAATCAATCTCGATTCCATTGTGTTCAAGCAGCAACGGCACATCGGTATTGATGGCCAGCAACTGGAATCTGCCGCCGGTGCGCTCGATCAGCCAGCTACCGGGGATCGGGGCGTCGGGGATCGGAGCGCCCGGGCGGGTCCGGGCCGGCATTCCGTCAACATCCGCACCGTTCAGCGACGATCCGTCATAGATGGATGGCACCGACAGACGGCCGGAATTCACCAGCTTGCGCGCGAATTCATGGCGTTCCGACAAATGCAGAACCGCGTCCCTGAAGGCGCGGCTGGCCTGCGACTTCGGGGTGATGAAATCGGTCGAACGGGTGGAGTTCAGCAGGTTTTCCTTTGCCGCCAGAACCCGCTCGTCGCTATAGCTGTCCAGCAGGGAATCGGGGGCTTTGCCGTCGATCACCAGTTTCAGTTTCCACCGAGAATTGATATGAAAGACAAAGGCATTAGAGGCTTTATTTTAATGGCAGGCAACGCAAGACCTCTGCAAGATATTATTTTAGGGCAGTATAAATATTTATATTCTCTTGATGGTAAAATCAGCGATGAAGAAAAATTAAAATTGGATACTTTAAAAGCACAAATAGGCAGGGTAAAAAGTAAAAATTTATCAAAAGATACTCCTTTGGATATGTTGCCTTTATCAACTCCTGCGGTTTATTGGCTGGATATTAGAGATTATTATCCTGCGAAAGAAG
>CAZDLV010000061.1:0-11471 GCA_964506345.1 uncultured Rhodobacterales bacterium
CCGGCATTTCAACCAGCATGTCCTGCACAACGGACCGGAACACCGGCCCTATCCGCTTGATCTCGCCGTGACGCGAGCCGGGTAAAACGGTAAGGACTGTGTCGCTGGCCGCCAGACTGTACTCGGTGCGAAATGCGCGCAGTTCTCCTTCGCTTGCCGGTGGTTCGGCCACGACGGGATGGCCGACAAAATCCGACGACATGCCGGCGGCCTGCATATAACGCGGCTCGAACGGCAAAAGGGTTAGAACATGATCGACATAGCGCGCCATTTTGTTGGCGCGTTTCGGACGCCATGCCCAGACAGAGGGGGCAACATAGTGAATTACCGGAAATAACGCCCGCTGTTTTTTGCAAGCCTTCGCGACCCGCAGGCAGAAATCCGGGCTGTCGATTGTAATTAACGCCACCGCGCCACTATCGCATGCCGCGCGCGCCGTCTGATCGACCCGTTTGAATAAACCGCGCAGTTTTGGCAGGACCTCGACAAGGCCCATGATGCTTAATTCCGACATCGGGAACAGGCTGTCCAATCCGCGTTCCGCCATCATTGGCCCGCCGACGCCGGCAAACCGCACGTTGCCGGACGTTTCCGCAATCAGGCCATCCATCAGGGCGGCGCCCAGCCTGTCGCCGGAGGGTTCGCCCGCCACAAGAAAATACAACGGCGCGGTCATTCCGCCGCCCTGCACCAGACAAACATGCCGCGGGCGTTTGCCTCGGCAATCACCCGATCACGCTCCAGAACCATGACTCCGCCGGCCTCGACCGTAATGCCGGCCAATCCGGCTTGATGCGCCAGTATAACCGTGTTGACGCCGACAGCGGGCAGATCGACACGCCGGTCCTGCGTCGGCTTGGGGGCCTTGAACACCACCCCCGCGCGTTTGGACCTGCCGGTTTCGGGGCGCGTGGTCGCGACAAATTCCAGCATCTTGTCAGTGCCTTGCAGCGTTTCCAGCCCGAAACACAGCCCGTTGACAACAACGGCCCCCTGCCCGACATCCAGTGCGCCCAATGTCGCGACAAGTTTCGCAGCAACCGCAGAGTCCGAGCGCGCAGTGGAATCCGGTTTGGCCTGCGTCAGCACGCCGGTATCCGGCACCAGTCCGGCAACCAGATCCTGCGCGGCACAAACGTCGAGTCCGCCGGCCTCGAAAACACGGATGATTTCGCGCAAACTGGCGTCGTCGCCACTGCGGCGTTGTCCGAATATCGCTGCCGACAACTTTATCCCTACGGCGTCCAGTTTAAGCGGGTTGATATCGGGGCGCCGCATGGCGCCGGCAAAAGTCACAGTGTCGAACCCGTCGCCTTTGAGCGCCTTGATCAACTTCCCCGGTTTTTCTATGGGGTGGACCCGCAACGGATGCCCGTCTGTCCAGTCAAATTCGGTGCCGGAAAAAACCACGACACAATAGCGGCGCCCGTTGTCGCGGCATTCCTGCGCAAGCAGTTGCGGCAGCACACCGGTTCCGCTGATGATCGCCAGACCGCCTGTCGGTGCGCACCCCATCGCTAACCGTCGCGGCGCGGCGTCAAAAACGCGCGTTTGCTGTCCGCTTGCAAAAAGTCGATGACCTCGCGCACCAGCGGGTTACCGGAATGCGCGGTTGAAACATCGCCGAGCCGGGCCCTCAGGCTACCCGAGTCAGCAAAAATTTCGGCGTAAGCCGCGCGCAGGCCGTTGATATTTTCTTTGTTCATGTGGCGCCGTTTCAGGCCGACAAGGTTCAATCCGGCAAGGTTGGCACGCTCGCCAACCACAACGCCATAGGGGATTACGTCGTTGGTGACCATCACTACGGCGCCAATCATTGCGCCTCGGCCAATCCGGCAAAACTGGTGTACGCCGGATAACCCGCCCAGGATCACATCGTCTTCCAGCACGACATGACCGGCGAGTGACGCATGGTTTGCCATGATCACGCGGTTGCCTACCCGACAATCATGCCCGACATGTGTTCCCAACATAAACAGGCAATCGTCACCGATTTGCGTCAAGGCACCGCCGCCCCGCGTGCCGGGGTTCATCGATACGCTTTCGCGGATCATGCAGCGTGCGCCAATCACCAGGCGGCTTTCCTCGCCGTCGAATTTCAGGTCTTGCGGCTGGTGCCCGATCGAGGCAAACGGCCATATCCGCGTTTCGGCGCCGATGTCGGTGTGTCCGGCTATCACAACGTGGCTGTTCAATTCCACACCGGCGCCGAGCGTCACGCGCGAACCGACATGGCAAAACGGGCCGATACGGCAGTTTGCGCCGATCCTGGCCCCCTCGTCTATGATGGCCGAGGGGTGGATGGTTGCCGATGGATCTATCATCGGGGGGACCTAGGCTGCATCTTCCGGCGGAACGATCATGGCCGAAAACTCGGCCTCGGCAACCAGTTTGCCATCAACCATCCCCTCGCCGCGGAACTTCCAGATTTTGCCGCGACCGCGAATAACACTGACGTGCAGTTCCAGAACGTCGCCCGGCCCGACCTTCTGGCGGAAACGGGTTTTATCCAGCGTCATAAAATACACAAGAACACCGGTATCGATCAAATCAAGCGAGCGCGATACAAGTACTGCGGATGTCTGCGCCATAGCCTCGACGATAAGAACGCCGGGCATAACCGGATGGCCGGGGAAATGGCCGTTGAAGTGCGGCTCGTTTATCGACACCAATTTGATTCCCACGGCGCTTTGGTTGATTTCGATGTCGCGCACTTTGTCGATCAGCAAAAACGGATAACGGTGCGGGATCATCCGCTGGATTTCCGATATATCGGCGGAACGCAAGTCGGAGTCGGCAGTATCGGTCATGGATTTGTTTCCCCCAGGGCCATGTTTGGATTTTTCGCAAAAGCATCGTCAAGCAACGCAATTGCCTCGTCTGTTATATCCATATTCTTGTCGAACAAAAGTACGGAACGACGGTCGAGGATTGCCCCCGCCATATATTTTTGCAACAACCGGCTTAACACCGGCGCCGCCAGTTGGAAAAAGCGGCGGCGGTTATTGTCGATCTCTTTTTGCAGCGCCAGATCCTTGTTCAACTGCGCCTCGCGCGCTTTCTGGACGCGCGCGTCAAAATCATCAGCGAGTTTCTGGAAATCCGCAGCCGCCATCGTCTTGCGCTGGTCGGTCAGGCGCCTTTCCTCGGTTTCGAATGCCAGATCAATGGCGCGGCTTTCCTTGATCAGGGCTTCGCGTTTACTGACAGCCAGATTGGCCAATGCCTTGCCGAGGTTGGTCTGGGAAAACAGTTTATCCTGATCGAGCAGCAACACCGGCTTGGGAAATACTGTCGGAAATACCGATTGTGCCGCCGCCGGATAGGAAAACAGGAAAACGGGGGCTACAACCAGCAGCAGGAATTTCAGAAAAACACCGGCGTTTCGTAGCACAGCGTCCTCCCTAGAAACGTGTGGCCACGGAAACGCTGAAATTCTGCTTGATGTCGTTCGGACCATAAATCAGCGGAATCGCATAGCTGAACTCGAGCGGGCCGATCGGCGTTGACCAGAAAATGCTGACGCCCGACGAAACCCGCAGGGCCATCGATGTGTCAATGCCGGCAGGCGCGCCGTCCAGACCCCAGACAGAACCACCTTCGACAAAAACGCCGCCATAGATGCCGCTGCTTTTCGAAAGACTAAGCGGGAACGTGCCCTTCAGACGCGCAACCCCGTAAAAATTACCGCCGAGCGCATCGTTCGCGACCGTTGAAGTGTCGCGCGGCCCGATACCGCCGGTCGCGAAGCCCTTCAGGCTTTGACCGCCGAGGAAGAACCGGTCTGTCACCCGTGTGCCGCCGGTTCCCGAGATCAGCGCGCCGCCTTCCAGTTCGGCCGACATCACCAGATTATCGTCAAAGAACGACAGATACCCTTTGGCCCGTCCGACGGTTTTTGAATAGAACACCTGCCCGCCAAGACCGGCAACCTCTTCGCTAAGACTGAGGACGTATCCGCGGGTCGGTTCGAACGTCGAGTTGCGGCGGTCATACGTCAGCTTCGCGCCGAGTGCCGAGGTCAGAAGCGCGCCCTGTTCCCCCAGAATAACCGGCGAAGCCGTGGCCGCGACGTTGCGGATATTGTCCAGAGAAAGGCGGTAATTCACCTGAAGCCGCGAGTTCTCACCCAACGGGAAAGATACGCTGGGTTCGAACCCGATGTTTGTTGTCTGGAACGATGATTCCGAACGGTCAACCTGCCGGTAATACGCATTTACGCTGGCGGATACATCGCGACCGAACAATGCCGGGTCGCCGAAGCTGAAATTGAAACTGTTGCGGGTTTGCGCAACCGACAATTCGAATTTGAACGACTGCCCTTTACCCAGAAAGTTGCGCTCGGAAAGGGAAACCGAACCGTTAAACCCGCCGTCCGTCGAATATCCGGCGGCAAATCCGACGCTGCCGGTTGCGACGTCCTCCACCGACACATCGACGATGGCTTTTTCCGGGGTGGAACCTTCACGCAAGGTGACGTCGGTTTTGCCGAAAATACCGAGCGCCCGTAGCTTGTCCGCTGCTTCGCGCAATTTACGCGAGTTTACAGCGTCGCCTTCGACGAAGTCGAACTGTCGGCGAATAACCCGTTCCAGCGTGCTGGTATTGCCGCCGATGTCGATCCGTTCGACATAAACGCGGTTGCCGTTTACCAGTTCGAAATTGACATCGACCGTGCGGGCATTCTCGTTTTTGGTGAACACGGGTTTGACGCGCAAGAACGGCAGCCCGCGCTTGACGGCTTCGGCCTCGATCCGGTCAACGATGTCGCGCACGTCCTTGGCACGGTAAACGCGGCCCTTGCGAATTTTCAGAAAGGTGTCAAAGGCTGATGCGTCAACCCCGTTGATCGATGACGATACACTGGAGTCCCCGAAAGTATACTTGAAACCTTCGTTCACCGTGTAGGTCAACGTGTAGGCGCTTTTATCCGCCGAGAGTTCGGGAACGGCCGACAAAACCTCGAAATCGAAATACCCTTTGTTGGTGTAGTAATCGACAAGCTTTTGTTCGTCGCGCGCAATCTTGCCGGTGTCGATCGTGTCGGACCCCAGAAGGAATGACAGGAAATTGGACTGGTTGGTGTCGATTATGCCGCGCAGACGCCCGTCGGAAACCGCACTGTTGCCGATAAAGCTGATCCGGGTGACGCCGGCTACCGGTGCCTCGGTTATTTCAAACACCAGATTGACGCGGCCTTGCGACACGGGAATGATTACCGGCTTGACGACAACACCTACACGCCCCTTGCTGGCATAAACCTGCGATATCCGTTGTGCGTCGGCCTCGGCTGTTTGCCGGTTGAACGGTTTGCGTGCCGTGGACCGGATCACGCTGGCCAGCACCTTGTCCTTGATCTTGCGGTTCCCCTCGAACGCGACGATGCTGACGCTGGGGTTTTCCACGACCGTGATAATCAGGGTTGCACCGGACACGCGCAGATCGACATTTTCGAACATGCCGGAGTCGTACAGGCGTCGCAAAACCGCGTTGATGTCGGACGGCGTCAGGTTTTTCCCGAAAGTCACACCGGCAAAGTCGGAAATCGCTTGCGAGGGAATCAGTTGGTTGCCCTTCACCACGATGCCGCGAATCACCGCAGCGTCGGCGGTGGTCGCCAAAAACGTCGTGGCCAACATAGGAACCGCCAAAGGAAGGCCAAGGAAAACACTTGCAATACAAGTTTTTATCGTAAGTTTCTCATCCAAATGACGTTTCATGAATCCATCGCCCATTGTTAAACCAACCCGAAGGTTGGTTGATTGTTACTGTCCACGCATCAAAATCTCAGGATGTCGTTATAGGTCACAAATACCATTAATAACAGCACCATGGCGAGACCTATTGAGACAGCACGTTCAATTGTTTTGTTTGCCAGCGGCTTGCCGCGCACCGCTTCGAATACATAAAACAGCAGATGCCCGCCATCGAGCATGGGGATCGGGAACAAATTCAACATACCGATGCCAATGGAAACCACCGCGATAAACGACAGAAAGCTCGACACGCCTTGCGTTGCGGTGGCTTGCGACATCTGCGCAATACCTAGCGGCCCCTGCAGGTTGCTGGGGCTGAGGTCGCCGATGAACATGTGTTTGATCCCGTTCAACGACATGGCGATAACATCGTAAACCTGCTGAACCGCCATGCGCGCAGCCGTCCAGGGCATCGGGGTTTCGACCGCAGGGTAAAACGCGGCCGAGCCGCTGACGCCGATCATCACCCGCTGGTCAAATCCACCGGCATCGTTGGGGTACTCGCGCAACTGCGGCGTGATATCCAAGTTCAGAACCGCACCGTCACGCCAGATTTCCAACGGAATGGTTTTATCTTTCGAAACCTCGATAACCGCCTTCAGGTCCAGAAAGGTCGTCAGCTTTTTGCCGTTGGCCTGCAGGATGATGTCACCTTTTTGCAGGCCGGCAGCATCCGCCGCCGAAAGCGGCTGCACACCATAGACGGCGGGTGGAAACAGATAGGGGGTTGTTACAGTCACGGTTTCGCCGTTACGCAAAACGGTCGCAGTCATATCGCCCGGCGGGTTCATGGCGCTGGTGATTGTGTAGATGTCACCAAACGACGACACCGGCTGTCCTTCGACAGACCGGATAACATCGCCTTTGCGCAGATCATAGCGGTCGCCCGGAAAATCCAGAACCGATCCGACGGTCGGCTGCGGGGTCACGACGCCCTGCGCCATGATCAACCCGGTAAATACCACAATCGCCAGCAGAAAATTGAATACTGGCCCGGCCAGCACCGTCAGCGTGCGTTTCCACAGTTTTGCAGCAGGAAAACTTCGCGCGCGCTGCGCCTCGCTCATCGCGGCCATCGCCTCGGGGTCGGCGGTGCTGGCCGCGTCGCGGTCGCCGATGAACTTGACATAACCGCCAAGCGGGATTGCCGCCAATTGCCATTTCGTTCCGCGTTTATCGACCCGCGACCAGATCACCGGCCCGAAGCCCAGCGAGAATGTTTCGGACCCGATGCCGGTAAGGCGCCCGATGATGTAGTGCCCGTATTCGTGAACAAACACGACAACGCCCAACACGGCGACGAATGCCAGCAAGGTTGATATCAAGCCGCCAAAAACCGGAATTTGCGAGATCAGTTCCATAAAATCCTTTCGCCCCGTCAGGGCATCCACGCCATCCCGACCCGCCGCGCAGCCGCGTCGATATCCATAACGGCATCAAGTCCGGACTGGCTGCTGCCGGTTGTGGCTGATAGATGTAGCGTCTGAAGGGTATTTTCAACCAGTGCCGCCATATCGAGAAAACCGATGTCGCCGGCAATAAACCGGTCCAGCGCGGCCTCTTTGGCACCGTTGAACGCCGCCCCGGACAGGCCCCCTGCCCGCAGAACCTCGCGCGCCAGACGCAACGCCGGAAACCGGATTTCGCTGGGGCGTTGGAAATCCAGTCGCGCGAGCTTGGCAAAGTCCAGCCGCTCCACCGGCAAGGGGGCGCGTTGTGGCCAGTTCAACGCATAACCGATCGCCCCGCGCATATCGGGCGCGCCAAGCTGCGCGAGGATCGCGCCGTCCCGGTATTCGACCATGGAATGAATAATGGATTGCGGGTGGACGATCACTTGAATTGCATCAGGGTCGACGTTGAAAAGGTGCCTGGCCTCGATAATTTCCAACGCTTTGTTGAACATGGTGGCAGAGTCGATGGAAATCCGTTGTCCCATGTCCCAGTTCGGATGTGCAACGGCTTGCGCCAACGTGGCACCCGCCATTTGCGCGCGCGTCCAGTCGCGAAACGGTCCGCCGGAGGCCGTAAGGATGATCCGCCCGATGCCATCTGCACCACCTTGCAGCACCTGGAAAATAGCGCTGTGTTCGCTGTCGACAGGCAACAGGCGGCACCCGCTGGCCGCGCATGTTTGCAGCAACAGTTCGCCAGCACAGACCAGACTCTCCTTGTTGGCCAACGCCAGGGTTTTTGAATGTGCGGCCAGATTCAGGGTCGGTGCAAGGCCGGCCGCACCGACGATTGCCGACATGGCCCAGTCTACAGGAATGGTCGCCGACTCGATCAACGCACCGCGCCCCGCCTGCGGCGAAACACCGGTTCCGGCAAGCAAATCCCGCAATTCGTCCAGTCGCGTGTCGTCGGCTGTAACGGCAATATCGGCGCGCAACGCGATGGCCTGCTTTGCCAGCAATGCGACATTGTGTGCGCCGCTCAGAACCTTGACGTCGAACGCCTCCGGGCCACCTTGGCGGGACAGAAGGTCTACGGTGTTTTTTCCGATGGATCCGGTCGCGCCAAAAATACTGATGCTTCGCGACATTTACAACATCACCGTTCGCAATACGGTAAAGACCATGATCGCGGCAACCAGTCCGTCCATACGATCCAGAAAGCCGCCGTGACCGGGGATCAGGTCGCTTGCATCCTTGACCCCGCTGCGCCGTTTCAGCCAGGATTCAAGCAAATCGCCAGCCTGCGCCGCAACGGACAAAAACAGGCTGATGGCAATAGATTCACCCACGCCGGCAGGGCCGAAAAACCCGAGGACAGCACCCGCAATTGCCGCAAGGATCCAGCCCCCCGCCGTGCCGGACCATGTTTTCTTGGGACTGACAGCTGGCCAAAGCTTGGGGCCGCCAACAAGACGGCCGGCAAAATATCCGCCGATATCGGAAAGCGCCACGATCAGCACCACCCAGAATATATAGAACAACCCGTCCTCGGGCGTCAGAAAGATCGCCAGCATGGCAACTGCCGCCGCGCCGATATAAAATAACCCGCCTGCCAGCCACAGCCACCGGATCGTGTCGCGCCGCATCAACGCAAAACTGCCGGCGGCAAGGGCGCCAAGACCGAAATACCAGCCGAAGAAATATGTCACACCGACAGCGGCAAGCGCCGTGGCACACAGGATTGCCAGTGTCACCATATCGGCGGATTTGCCCCGGTTGATCACCCGCTGGTATTCCCAGAGCATAACCCACGCACCGGCTATCAACAACGCGGCAACCCACAGTCCGCCCAGTTCGAACAGAATGACGGCAGCAACAATCAACCCGATGGCCGAGGCAATCCTCGGGCCGAGGTCTCCGAATTTACCGGAAGTGGCGCTCATCTGATGATCCTCGAACCTGGTGACAACCTGAATACCCGCAGCGATACGACGGGGCAGCTAAACCTGCATGATTTCTTCTTGCTTGCTGTCCAGTGCCTTGTCGATGTTGGCAATTGCCTTGTCGGTCAGATCCTGAATTTCCGTATGCCAGATTTTCTGGTCGTCTTCGGCCATCGAATCTTTCAGCTTTTTCAGGTGATCCATACCGTCGCGCCGCACATTTCGCACCGAAATACGGGCATTTTCCGCGTATTGGCCGGCCAGTTTCGACAACTCCTTGCGGCGTTCCTCGTTCAGCTCGGGGATCGGCAGACGCAAGGTCGTGCCGTCCATCACCGGATTGAGTCCCAGACCGGACTTGCGGATCGCCTTGTCCACCGCCTGCACCATGGTTTTGTCCCAGACATTGACCGACACCATGCGCGGTTCCGGCACGTTGATCGTTGCGACCTGGTTGATCGGGGTCAGTTGGCCGTACGCCTCGACCATAACCGCATCGAGCATCGACGCCGATGCCCGCCCGGTGCGCAACGAATTGAAATCGTGTTTAAGGGAGTTCAGCGCCCCCTCCATGCGTTTTTCCAGATCGTCCAGATCAATATCTTCAATGTCGTCCGACATGGGGGTATCTCCTGCGGTTTGTCTAGCTCGGTTCTACGACGGTAAACTTGCCTTTACCATCCAAAATACTGAGGAACCCGCCCGGCGTATCCAGCGAGAACACGATAATCGGCAATTTATTGTCCCGCGCCAGCGCAATGGCCGAGGCATCCATCACCTTCAGGTTCTTTTGCAATACGGTGTCATAGGTCACACGATCATAGCGTTTCGCATCCGGGTTGGTCTTGGGGTCGCAGTCGTAAATTCCGTCCACCTGCGTGCCCTTGAAAATCGCCTCGCACTTCATTTCCGAGGCCCGCAGCGTTGCCGCCGTATCCGTGGTAAAATACGGGTTGCCGGTGCCGGCTGCAAAAACCACCACGCGCTTTTTCTCCAGATGGCGCACGGCGCGGCGGCGGATATAGGGTTCGCAGACCTGATCCATCGGAATGGCCGAAATAACCCGCGTATGGATTTTCAGCGCCTCCAACGCCGATTGCATGGCCAGCGCGTTCATAACGGTTGCCAGCATCCCCATGTAATCGGCCGTGGTGCGTTCCATGCCCTGCGCGCTGCCTTGCAGGCCGCGAAAGATGTTGCCGCCCCCGATCACCAGACAGATTTCAACACCGGTATCGTGGACCTTCTTGATTTCCTGCGCAATGCGCTCGACAGTGGGGGGATGGAGGCCGAATTGCGTGTCGCCCATCAGGGCCTCGCCGGAAATTTTCAGCAACACACGATTATAGTGCGGCTTGGTTTCGTTTTCCCCATCCGGCATGGCAAGAATCTCCTGTGGCTGATTTCACGGCAACATGTCGTAAAACGGGTCAAATTTCAATGGTAAATACAGTATGCGCGATCACAACAAAAACAAAAAGGCGGCGTAACCGTTCAGGTCGCGCCGCCCTTCAAAGTTTGGTGCAGCGGGTTTTAGCCGCCCATGGTTTTCGCAACTTCTGCCGCGAAATCCTCTTCGACCTTTTCGATGCCTTCGCCAACCTGAACACGGGCAAAAGCGATCACCTCGACACCGGCGTCCTTGGCGGCCTGCGCGACCGAAATATCGGGGTTCATGACAAATTTCTGGTTCAGCAGGGTAACCTCCTGATAGAATTTCTTCATGCGGCCCTTGATCATGCCCTGAATGATTTTTTCCGGCTTGCCGGATTCCATTGCCTGTTCCGTCAGAACCTTTTCTTCACGCGCTACCAGCGCCGGATCAAGATCGGCCTCGGACAGCGACGCGGGGTTGGTGGCAGCAATGTGCATGGCGATCTGTTTGGCCACATCGGCGTCGTCGCCTTTCACAGCAACCAGAACACCGATCTGCCCCATGCCGTCGGTGGCGGCATTGTGGACATAGGCGGCAACCGTGTCGCCCTCGACCCGTGCCATGCGACGCACAGACATATTCTCGCCGATGGTGCCGACTTTTTCGGTTACAACGTCTTCCACGGACTTGCCGTCCATATCGGCAGCCTTCAGCGCGTCCACGTCTGAAACACCGAGTGCGGTTTTTGTAATCGCGGCGACCATTTCCTGAAAGTCGCTGTTCTTGGCCACGAAGTCGGTTTCCGAGTTCACCTCGACCGCGACCCCGACGCCACCATCAACGGCGACACCGACCAGACCTTCGGCAGCGGTGCGACCGGCCTTTTTGGCGGCTTTTGCAAGACCCTTGGTGCGCAGCCAGTCCACAGCGGCTTCCATGTCGCCATCGGTTGCCGTCAGGGCTTTTTTTGCGTCCATCATGCCTGCGCCAGTGTAATCGC
>CAZDLV010000062.1:0-11444 GCA_964506345.1 uncultured Rhodobacterales bacterium
CCCTGCCGTTCATCCACTTTGCCCATCTCTACAAGGATCAAACCGGCTGGCAGGATGAAATCGCCCGCTTCACCAAAGGCGGCGGGGTTCTGTATGATCTGGAATACCTGACCGTCAATGGCCGTCGCACCGCCGCTTTCGGCTACTGGGCCGGCTGGATGGGTGCGGCTCTGGCAGCGTGGCGCCTGCTGGCGCGCTGGAACGGCGAAGCCGGCCCCGGGGGCGGTGTTTCCAGTTTCGAGAGCCGGACCGAAGTCGAGAAAATCCTGAAATCGCAGGCGGCAACCTGTATCAAACCGCGCAGCGCCGTGGTGATCGGGGCCAGGGGGCGCTCCGGTACCGGCGCGACCGAGGCCCTGAAACTCGCCGGTTTCGAGGTATCGGAATGGGACATCGACGAGACCCGCGACATGAAACTGGCCGATCTGGTGGCACATGACCTGCTGGTCAATTGTGTGCTGATGACCGGTCCGGGCATGATGTTGCTGCGTCCCGATGATATCTCCAACCCGCTGAATTTTCTACAGATGATCGCGGATGTGTCCTGCGACCCGTTCAGCGATTTCAACCCGTTGCCGGTCTATGACGCGCCGACGCCGTGGGAGGCGCCCTTTCTCAGCCTTGGCAAAAACGGCATCCGCGAGGAACTGGAGCTGACCGCCATCGACAACCTGCCCTCGCTGCTGCCGCGCGAGGCGTCACAGGATTTCTCGGCGCAACTGGTGAAATCGCTGCTGACCTATCCCGACGGCCCCGAATGGCAGGCCGCCCGCACCGCCTTCGACGATGCGGTCAAACGCCACGATGGCTGAGCCGGTTTCCTCCATCCGCAATCTCGGCCCCGCTTCGGATGCCGGATATGCCCGCGCGGGGATCACCAGTGCCGAACAGCTCCGCACGCTCGGGCCGGACGAGGCTTACCGCCGTTTGCTTGCCGCCGGAACCAGACCGCATTTTATCGGCTATTACGCGCTGGTGATGGGATTGCAGGGGCGACCGTGGAACGATTGCCAGGGTGCGGAAAAGGCCGCGTTACGCAAGAAATTCGACGCGCTGACAGCCACGAAAAAGGGCCGCTCCGAAATCGAGGCGGCCCTTGACAAACTCGGTGTCAGACGGCCCTAACCGACGATTTCAAGACCGGCAAAGAAATAGGCGATTTCTTCGGCTGCGGTTTCGGGGGCATCAGAACCGTGGACCGAATTTTCGCCGATCGACAGGGCGAATTCCTTGCGGATGGTGCCGTCAGCCGCTTCGGCGGGATTGGTGGCACCCATGACTTCGCGGTTTTTCGCAATCGCGTCTTCGCCTTCGAGAACCTGCACAACAATCGGCTCGGAGGCCATGAATTCGCACAGTTCGTCATAGAACGGGCGCTCCGCATGCACGGCATAGAAAACACCGGCCTGCGCCTTGGTCAGGTGGATGCGTTTCTGGGCAACGATGCGCAGGCCGGCGGCCTCGAATTTCGCGTTGATCGCGCCGGTCAGGTTGCGCTTGGTGGCGTCGGGTTTGATGATGGAAAAGGTGCGCTGGATAGCCATGGGTTTCGTCCTTGATTCGGGGCCGTGGCCCGCGTGAAAATCTGCGGCGCGTCTAGCACGCAAATCCACGGTTGAAAACCCCTACAGCGCAACCGCGCCTGTTGCCACGTCATAGATCAGTTTGGCGTTCAGCACGACGACGGTAACGGCAATAACCCACGCCACGACTGTCATCCAGACCGGCGCATGCAGCCCCTGCATACGGCGTTTGTCGGCGGTAAACATCACCAGCGGAACCACCGCGAAGGGCAATTGCAGGCTTAACACGACCTGCGACAGGACCAACAGGCGCGCAGTGCCGCTCTCGCCATACAGGTATACCGCGATAACCGCCGGAACCACGGCAATACCGCGCGTGATCAACCGCCGCGCCCACGCCGGCAAGCGCAGGCGGATAAAGCCTTCCATGATGATCTGCCCTGCCAGCGTCGCGGTCACGGTGGAATTCAGCCCCGAGGCCAGCAAAGCAATCGCGAACAGCGTCGAGGCAACAGAAACCCCGAGGATCGGCGACAACAACGCGAAGGCATCCTGGATCTCGGCAACATCGGTGCGCCCTGTCGCATGGAACGCCGCCGCCGCCAGCACCAGAATAGCCGCGTTGATAAACAGCGCGAACATCAACGCCACGGTGGAATCAATCGTCCCCATGCGGATCGCATTGCGTTTTTCGGCGTCGCTTTCCCCATAGTTGCGGGTCTGGATAATGGCCGAATGCAGATAAAGATTATGCGGCATCACGGTCGCGCCGATAATCCCCAGCGCCAGATACAGCATCTGCGGGCTGGCGATAATATCGCGTTGCGGAATGAAACCGGCCAGCACCGCGCCCCAGACCGGATCGGCGTACGCGATCTGGAAAATGAAACAGGCGGCGATGACCAGTGTAAGGGCAACAATCACCGCCTCGACCTTGCGGAACCCCTTGCCTTGCAACCAGAAAATCAACCCCACATCGGCCAGCGTCAGAATGACCCCGATTTCCATCGGCAACCCGAACAGCAGGTTCAACCCGATGGCCGTGCCGATCACCTCGGCCAGATCGGTGGCGATAATTGCCGCTTCGGCCATGATCCACAAAATCCACCGGGTTTTGTCGCCGTAGGTTTCGGCGCAGGCCTGCGCCAGATCGCGCCCCGTTGCCACGCCAAGGCGCAATGACAACGCCTGCAAAATAATGGCCATGAAATTCGACAGCAACACCATCGACAACAATGTATAGCCAAACGCCGAGCCGCCGGCGATCGACGTCGCCCAGTTGCCCGGATCCATATACCCCACCGCCACCAGATACCCCGGCCCCAAAAAACCAGACAGCCGCCGCCAGAACTTCCCCGTGTGAATCGGGATCGACCGGTGGACCTCGGGCAGCGACGGCATCAGGCCTTTTTCGTGGCGGTTAAACATTCTGGCTCCGTTCAGGTTCATTCCTGCATATTGCTTTTGCAAATCATTCGCAAGTAAAAAACAATGATAACGCCCGCCGATTGACAGCCCCTGCCACCTAAGGCACAAGCCCCCCATGCTGGCACTCAGAAACATATCGTTTACCCTTGAAGGACGCAAACTGATCGACACGTCGTCGGTCACGATTCCGTCCGGTCACAAGGTCGGAATCGTCGGGCGCAACGGCGCGGGCAAGACCACCCTGTTCCGCCTGATCCGCGGCGAATGGACCCTCGACGAGGGCGAAATCGAAATCCCGCGCGGCGCCCGCATCGGCGGCGTTTCGCAAGAGGTCCCCTCGGGCCCCGAAACCCTGATCGACACGGTTCTGGCCGCCGATATCGAACGCACGGATCTGCTGGCCGAGTCCGAAACCGCGACCGATCCCGGCCGCATTGCCGACATCCACACCCGTCTGGCCGACATCGACGCCTATTCCGCCGAGGCCCGCGCCGCCAGCATCCTGCACGGTCTGGGATTCAACGCCGCCGCACAACTGCGCCCCTGCTCCGACTATTCCGGCGGCTGGCGGATGCGGGTGGCGCTGGCGGCGGTGCTGTTCTCGCAGCCGGATTTCCTGTTGCTGGACGAACCGACCAACTACCTTGACCTCGAAGGCGCGATCTGGCTGGAAAACTATCTGGTCCGTTATCCGCACACCGTGCTGATTATCAGCCACGACAAAGGGTTGCTGAACCGCTCCGTCACCTCGATCCTGCATCTGGATCAACAAAAACTGACGCTTTACACCGGCAATTACGACACGTTCGAAAACACCCGGCGCGCCAAGCTGGAACAACTGGTCGCGCAAAAGAAAAAGCAGGATGCGCAGCGCGAGCATATGCAGTCCTACATCGACCGGTTCCGTTACAAGGCATCCAAAGCCAAGCAGGCGCAAAGCCGGATCAAGGCGCTGGAAAAAATGGGCACGCTGGCCCCGATCGTCGGCGACCACGTCACCCCGTTCAACTTCCCCGAACCCGAGGAACTGTCCCCGCCGATCATCCGGCTGGAAAACGCCTCGGTCGGGTATGACGGCAAGGCCATCCTGCGCAATATCGACCTGCGCATCGACCAGGACGACCGGATCGCGCTGCTGGGTGCCAACGGTCAGGGCAAATCGACCTTTGCCAAACTGATTGCCGACCGCCTGAAAATCATGTCCGGCACCAAACACGCCAGTTCGAAACTGCGGGTCGGGTTCTTTGCCCAGCATCAGGTGGACGAACTGGAACTGGACGAAACCCCGATCCAGCACATCCAGCGTCTGCGCCCCGACGAATTGCCCGGCAAAATCCGGTCGCGACTGGCGGCGGGCGGCATCGGTGCAGACATCGTGCAAACCAAAGTCGGGCGGCTGTCCGGCGGGCAAAAGGCGCGCCTGTCGTTGCTGATCGCCACCATCGACGCGCCACACATGATTATCCTCGACGAGCCGACAAACCACCTGGATATTCAAAGCCGCGAGGCACTGGTGCAGGCCCTGACCGAATACACCGGCGCCGTAATCCTTGTCAGTCACGACCAGTCGCTGGTGGAACTGGTGGCCGATCGCCTGTGGCTGGTCAAGGACGGCGCGGTCAACCCCTATACCGGGGATATGACCGCCTATCGCCGTATGCTGCTATCGGAACGCGGCGGCACGGTTAAGGCGGAAAAACCTGTCAAAAAGGCAAAACCGAAGCCGGTGCCGAAAATCACCCGCGACACCCTCAGGGCCGAGGTCCGCAAATGCGAGGAGCGCGTGGCCAAACTGGAAGACATGCGCCAGCGGCTTGAGGCCAAAATGGCCCACCCGGACTTCTATGATCGCAACGAGCCGCACGAAATCGCCATGTGGCAGAAAAAACACAAGGAAATCCTGCGCGGGCTGGAGCGCGCCGAATCCTTGTGGTTGACGGCACTGGAAAAACTGGAGCAAGCTGGCTGACATGGAACTGGAAATCGCAACAGCCGCGTTTGTCACCTTGTTCGTGATCATCGACCCGATCGGGTTGACGCCGCTGTTTGTTGCCTTGACCGCAGGAAAAACCGCAGCCCAGCGGCGCGGAATCGCCATGCGCGCCCTGTTGACCGGCGCCGGAATTTTGCTGGTATTCGGCCTGTTCGGGGAACTTCTTTTGAAAAAAATCGGTATCGGCATGCCGGCCTTTCGCATTTCCGGCGGGATTCTGCTGTTTCTGACCGCGATCGAGATGTTGTTCGAAAAACGCACCCCGCGCCGGGAAAAAACCGCGGACGAGGATGACAACGCCGACCCCTCGATTTTTCCGCTGGCGATGCCGCTTATTGCCGGTCCGGGGGCGATGACGTCGATGATCCTGCTGACAGGGCAATATTCCGGCGACCTTGCGGCGCAGTTGACGGTCTATGGCGTCATGGTTTCGGTGCTGGTCATCGCGCTGGCGTTTTTCATGACCTCGGGCGCGCTGGAAAAAATCCTCGGGCATACGGGGATCAATCTGGTCACCCGCCTGATGGGGATGTTTCTGGCGGCGTTGTCGGTGCAATTCGTTCTGGACGGTCTGCGCGACTTCGGGTTGTTCGGCCTGTAGGTGGGCGGACAAACCGCATACCTGATCTATCTCGGCGCAATCGGCATCGCCGCCATCTCCTATGTTCTGGTTGCCTATCGCGGCCGTCTTGGTGCCCTGATTCAGCAAGCGCTGGTCTGGGGGTTGATTTTCATGGCCGCCGTCACGCTTTACGGTTTCAGGGATGTCACCATCCAGCAGATTTTCCCGAAACAGGGCGAGGCGCTCTCGACCGGCATATTGCGTATCGACCGGGCGCTGGACGGGCATTTTTATGTAAAGCTGCCGGTCAACGGCACGCCGGTGCAGTTCGTGATCGACACCGGCGCAAGCGACATCGTCCTGAACCGCAAAGACGCGGCGCGGGTCGGGATCGATACGAAAAACCTGATGTATTTTGGCCGCGCCCAAACCGCAAACGGCGTGATATCGACCGCGGGTATAACCCTCGACAGGATCGTATTCGCCGGTGTCACCGACCGCAATGTCGCCGCCACGGTCACGCGCGGCGATATGGGAATATCCTTGCTGGGCATGTCCTACCTGCGCCGGTTCGCGCGTATGGAAATCGTGGCCGACCGGATGATATTGCAACGATAGCACCCGAACCCGTACTTTACCCGATGGCAAAGCACGATTGCACAATACCGGGGCGCCGGGCGTGACAATGATCTGTATCAAGGCACCCTGCTGCCTCGCACAGTAGGTTTTCCTTACCGGAACAGGAAAGGGGAACCCCATGACCATAAAGAATATTCTGGTAGCCTACAACGGAACCAAAGGGGCCGAGCGCGCCTTGGCTGTCGGTTGCCTGATGGCACGCAAATACGACGCCGACCTGACCGGCGTGTTGACACACGGATTACCGACCGTCCTCTATTCTTACGGCAGCCATCTGCCGCAAAGCGCCATGGAACAGCTTGAAGATGCAGACCGCGAGCACCGCGCCCAGGTCCGCAAGGCCTTTGAAACCGCGACAATCGACCTGATTTCCGACAGGGTCCACTATCTCGATGTGTTCGGCGAAGCGGACGAAAAACTGATGGAGGTGGCGCGCACCTATGACATCGTGGTGATGGGGGCCAACGATACGGACAGCCAGTACCAGCATATGGAAATTCACCCCGACATCATCACCCGCAATTCCGGGCGCCCGGTTCTGGTTGTGCCGAGCGACTACGAAACCGAGGTGCTGTCCGACCGCGCCCTGCTGGCATGGGACAACCGGCGTTCGGCGGCGCGGGCGCTTTCCGACGCGCTCTGCCTGCTGGAATCAAAAACCTCGGTCACCGTCCTTACCGTGGGCCACGACGACGACCATCAGGAATTTCTGCAACCGATCGTCGATCATCTGACCCGACACGACATTCCGGTCAAAGCCATGCAAAAGCCGCGCGGCAAAGGCGGTGTGGCGGCCGCAATTCTGGAAACGGTCGCGGAAACGGACTCCGGCATTCTGGTGATGGGGGCCTACGAACATTCCAAACTGGCCGAAGACCTGTTCGGCGGTGTCACCAACACCGTGTTGAAAAAATCGAAGGTGCCGGTGCTATTGTCACACTAGCCGCTTGCGGCCTTTTGCACCCAGCGCCCGCCATCTTGCGCCCAGTATTTCGCCGGCAAGCCGCTTTCGACCACCGCTTTCCAGTCGCCGCGCGCCGCCTCGACCGCTGCGGGATCGTTGCCGTCGAACAACAGGCACACCCGTTCGAACGAAGCCATGCTGTCGGGCGGCATTTGCGCACCATCCACCAGAAAGGCGATTTCAGCGTTGTTCGCCACCGTGTCACCGCCGGTCAGGAACACCGGCTGCGCCGCGCCGTTTTCCAACCCGTGCGGCAAAAAGGAATCGTCGCGATAGGTCCAGAGTTTCATATCCAGAAATTTCAGCCGTTCCGCATTCCCCCCCTTTACCAGCGCCCGCCAGCCCCGCTGCAACGACTTTTCCAGTAACTCCGGCAAAGTGCGTTCCAGCGGCGTTCGCGTCAGGTGGTAAAACAGGACTTCGGCCACAATCAGCCCTCGATCGTGTCGCGGATCAGCCGGTCGAGCGCCCGCACACCCCAGCCGGTCGCCCCTTTCGGTGCCAATGTGCTGTCTTCCTTCAGCAAGGCCACACCGGCGATGTCCAGATGGATCCACGGGGTATCCGCCTTGACGAACCGTTGCAGGAACTGCCCCGCCGTCGAGGACCCCGCCGGACGTCCGCAGGAGTTTTTCATATCGGCCACGCGCGATTTCAGCAGTTTGTCATAGGCGGGCGACAGCGGCATCCGCCATGCGCCCTCGTCCTCGGCCTTGGCAGCCTTCAGAAAATCGTTGCACAGCTTGTCGTTGTTGGAAAACACACCGGCGTTTTCATGGCCAAGCCCGATGATGATCGCCCCGGTCAGCGTCGCCAGATTGATCATGCCGACAGGATTGAAGCGTTCCTGTGTGTACCAGAGGATATCGGCCAGAACGAGCCGCCCCTCGGCGTCGGTATTGTTAACCTCGATCGTATCGCCCTTCATCGAGCGGATCACATCGCCCGGACGCATGGCGTTGCCGTCGGGCATGTTTTCCACCAGCCCGACAACCCCGACCACATTGGCCTTCGCCTTGCGCAACGCCAGCGCCCGCATAACGCCGGAGACCACACCGGCCCCGCCCATATCCATGGTCATATCTTCCATGCCGGCCGAAGGCTTGATGGAAATTCCGCCGGTGTCGAAAACCACGCCCTTGCCGACCAGCGCGAACGGGGCCTCGTCACCGCCACCGTTCCAGCGCATCACCACAACCTTCGACGGGCTGCTTGACCCCTGCCCCACGGCCAGCAAGGTGCGCATGCCCAGTTTTTCCAGCTCCGCCTCTTCCAGAATTTCGACGTCCAGTCCCAGTTCTTGCATCGCCGCCAGACGCGCGGCAAAATCGCCGGTTGTCAGCACGTTCGACGGCTCGTTGACCAGATCGCGGGTGAAAAACACCGCCTCGCTCAACGCCGCCATCGGCGCTGCCTCTGCCGCAACGGTTTCGGGATCCGCCACGCAGATTTTCGCCGGTGCGTTTACCACCGGATCCGCCGATTTATGCGCGGTAAACCCATAGGACCGCAACGCCAGACCATAGGAAATATCGGCAGCTTTCGGGTTGGTTCCGGCCAACACCGTCAACGCATCGTTTCCTTTGAACCGCGCCATTTCCGCGCCGGCCTTGCGCGCCTCGACCGGGGTCGGGCGTTTGGGCAATTTGACAACCTGCACCGCCTGCGCCGCCATGCCGGCAGGAAAGGCCAGAACCATAGCCTCGCCAATCGCCAGTTTTTCAAATTCGCCGCTTTCGCAAACCCGTGCCACCGCGCCTTTGGACAGACGGTTGACCCGACGGGCAAAGGTATCGATTTTTCCATCCGGGCTGGCCAGAACCGAGACCTTGCCGGCGAGCGTGGCAATATCGTCCAGAGCAACTTCACCGAATGAAATAGAAAGGGGCGTGGTCATGTTATTTCCTCCAATAAACCGGCAGAATCCCGCTTGCATCCTTGGTAGCCGCATATCCGGCGCTTGACCAGTTGCCATCGACCCTATTCACGGGGTGACGCGGCGCCACACGATATAGTAGGCTGCACCGAACTTACAAAGGCAAGCCGACTCGTGACCCGTCTCGACCGATACATCTTCCTGCAACTGCTTGCGCCGTTCGGGTTTTTCACACTGGCGCTGGCCGGTATCCTGTGGCTGGGGCAAACCCTGCCGCTGGTCGAACTGATCATCGACAACGGACGGTCGGGGTTTATCTTTCTGGAATTTTCGGTGCTGATCCTGCCCAATGTGCTGTCTCTGGTCCTGCCCGTTTCAGCGTTTATTGCCGCGCTTTATGCTGTCAACAAACTGTTCGGTGAATCCGAAATGGTGGTGGTCATGTCCGCCGGCCTGTCACCGATGCGGATTGCGCGCGGCGTTTTCTATTACGGGGTTTTCGTGATGACGATCATGTATATCATCGTTATTGCCCTGCTCCCGGACGCCAACACCCGTCTCGGCGACAAGATCGACAGTATCCGCAAGGATGCCGTCAATTCGCTGCTGCGCGAAAAACAGTTTATCCACCCCGAAAAAGGCATCACGATATACATCCGCGATTCCAGCAAGGCCGGCGAAATTTCCGGCCTGTTCCTGAACGACCAGCGCGATGTGGCCAACCCCGTGACCTATTCCGCCAGACAGGCGTTGCTGTTGAAAGACAACAACCAGTTGCGACTGGTGATGTCGCAAGGGGTGATGCAGCGCTACAGCACGGCAGACAATACCCTCAACACCATCGATTTCGACAAATTCGTGTTTGAATTGACAGACCTGCTGAAAAAAACCACGAACAGGTACCGGTTTCCGGTCGAATATTCGGTGGCGGAACTGATGGATCCGCAGGCCCTGATTGCCTCGGGCGAAAAACACACGGTGGGCGCGCTGGTGGCGGAACTGCACAATAAATTCGCCCAGCCCCTACTGGGTCTGGCCTTGCCGTTGATGGCGGCGGCGCTGTTGCTGACCGCGCGCTACCGGCGCGGCGGATTCGCGGTGCGTATTGCCGGGACCTCGTTTCTGGGTTTGTTCATCGTCACCGCGTCGCTGATGGTGAAATCGTGGATTTCCAAGGATCCGTCGATATTCTGGATCGCCTATGTCCCCGCAGTCAGCATGCTTGTGCTGTCGGCGTTCCTGCTGATGCGCGCGACGTGGCGCGGACGGGCCGTCCGCTTGCAAGGGGCCGCAGTATGACCATGTCCCTTTATATCGTGCGCCGGTTCGCCGTTAACCTGTTGCGGGTGCAAATCGGGATTTTCGTGCTGGTGCTGTTGCTGAACGCCACCGAGCAGTTGCGGATCGTGCAGGGGAAGAACCTCGACCTCGGCACCACGATGGCACTGATTTTTTCCACCATCCCGCAGGTGCTGTTCCTGACCTTCCCGCTGGTTATCCTGCTGACCAGCCTGTTCACCTTTATCGCGCTCAGCCGGTCGAGCGAACTGGTCATCGTGCGGGCCTCGGGGATATCGGCCCTGAAAATGCTGACGGGACCGATCCTGCTGGCGGTGCTGCTGGGCATCCTGTCGGTGGCCATTTTCAACCCGATCGTCGCGGCCACCGTGCGCAAAAGCGACGACATCCGCGCAAGCTTTTCCAAGCGGGCCACCAGCCAGTTGTCTATTGCCTCGGACGGGCTGTGGCTGCGCCAGTCCGACGACGTCAGCCAGTTTGTTATTCAGGCCGGCGGTTCGAACAGTGACGGCACCATTCTGTACAACGTGCGGTTTCACGAATTCACCCCCGACGGCACGCTTGTGCGCCGGATCCAGGCGGCGCGCGCGCAACTGCTGCCCGGAGCATGGAAACTGTCGCGGGCCACGCAATGGCGGTTTCTGGACAAAAACCTGAAAGAAACCAGTGATATCGGCCAGTTTGACGATCTGCGCATCCCGACGGAACTGACCGGCGACAAAATCATAGAGAGCTTCACCGCACCGGAAAAAATGTCCATCTGGCGTATTCCCGCGTTTATCCGGCAGCTACAGCAATCCGGATTTTCCACCGTCAGGCACGAACTGTTCTTTCAAAGCCAGATTTCCACACCGTTGTTGCTGGCGGCCATGGTTCTGCTGGGCGCGGTATTTGCCGTGCGGCCCAGCCGGTTCGGGCAAACCGGCGTCATGGCCTTGCTTGCCGTGTTGTCCGGCTTTGCCCTGTTTGCGCTGAAAAATGTTGCCGAATCTCTCGGACAGGCGCAGGAAGTGCCCATAGTAATGGCGGCGTGGGCAACACCGGCCGCAGTCACATTGCTTGCCCTGTCATTAATATTGCATTACGAGGACGGATGACCCGCTTCGCCGACATATCACCCCGACCCGCATTCCGCAGAACCCGCCTTTTCATTGCGTTAC
>CAZDLV010000063.1:0-11177 GCA_964506345.1 uncultured Rhodobacterales bacterium
TCAGCGAACAAATCCGTCAAACTGCGCGTGCCGGATTAATGGGTCCTGACCCTAATAACGCAGGTGCGCCAAAACCCCGTAATGGTCGCTTGGCATCACACCGTCCACGGCGGTATTTCCAACCACCTCGCAACGGGTAACATGCCCCGCACCGCGATATTTCGGATGCCCTACATAAATATAGTCGATGCGGCGGTCCGGTTCGAATTCCTCGACGGCATAGGGATTGTCGTTCGCCCATGTGAACCCGTGGCCACGATCACCGCCAACATTCCACGCATCGGCAAAAACCAGATCCTCGACTGGGCAGGTGGTCAATCCGGTCAACATCCGCATTTCGTCCGATTCCGGTTCGGCGTTGAAATCGCCGCACACCACCGGCGGGAACTTCCACGGGCGCTTGCTATCCACAAACCGCGAAAGGTCCGCAACCTGTTTCTGCCGGATATGGCTGTGTTGATAGCGATAGTTCAAATGGGTGCAAAACACCGGAATATCACCGCGCGGCCCGTTAACCAGCGCATAGAGACCATTCCGCCCCTCGCCGGATTCCGCCTGCCCGGACAATTCGACCGTATCGCTTTCGCCAATCGGCCAGCGCGACAGAATCGCATTGCCAAATCCGGTGTCGTTCATCACCATGCTTTCGGCATAGACATGATGATAGCCCAGCGCCGCCGCCAGATCGGCGGCCAGATTGCCATCGCCGTCGTTCCATATTTCCTGCAAACAAATCACATCGGCATCCAGATCCCGCAGCGTCGCCAAAATTGCGGTTTTCCTGTCCTGCCAGGGACCGAACTTCCACCACAGGTTCCAGCTTAAAATCCTGACCCGCGTTTCCAGCCCGTAAGGTTTTGCGTTTGCCAATTTTCCGTCCTCCTGTTCAGCGCCTGCGGCGCAGATACACATAATAGGCCCCGCCACCGCCATGTCGCGCATGCGCCGGTGTGATTTCCAGAATCATAGGTCGCAAATGCGGCGCGTCCAGCCAGTGCGGCAGACTGTGACGCAACAAACCCTGACGTGTCGGCATAATCCCGCCCTCGTCGCGCGTCGTATTTCCCTTGCCGGTAATCACCAGCGCCAGACGTTTTCCAGCCGCATGACACCGGTGGATAAATGCCACCAGTTCGCCATGCGCCTGATCCGCCGTCATACCGTGCAAATCCAGCCGCGCGTCCGGTCGCATCTTGCCTTTGCGCAGTCGCTCGAAATTCCGGCGGTCCATCTGGTTGCCGGGCGTTTCCGCCGCCCGCATCGGGTCGGTCGCCAGATTGACTGTAACCCGCGCCTCGAAACCCGCACCGCCAATCCGCGTCAACGGGCGCAGCGGTCTGGCCACGGCAACGCGCGCAAGCGGCGCCGAAACCGTCACGGGATCCGGTTGGAATTCAGGGGGTGGCGCGGGGGGGTCAAGCGGATGCAACGGGTCGGTGGTGCGCGCAACGCGCGACCAGATCTCGCGATCTTCGTCGCTCAGCTTTCCCCGTTTACGCCGCACCATTGCATCAAGTTACTCGCCAGTGCCGACAAGCAGCCAGTTCGGGTTTTCCCCGCCCATCAGGCGCGCAAACGTCCAGATATCGGTTTGCTGCTTAACAGTATCCTTGTCACCTTCGACAATATTGCCATCCTGATCGCGCACAACCGAGGTCAGCTCGCCCACCATCCGCAAGGTTATTTCCGCCTCGCGGTTTTCGACATCGAACCGCGCCTCGCGCAGTTTCAGTTCGCGAACACCGGAAAAATGCGCCTCGACCACCAGACCCTTGTCCGCACGATCATTGATCACGCTGGCGAAGCTCTCGTAAACATCCGGTGCCAGATACTGTTGCAGAAATTCCAGATCGCCCCGCTCGAACGCCATCAGGATCATCTCGTAGGCCTGACGCGCCCCGCGCAAAAACTCGGTAACCGAGAACCCCGGTTCGACCCGTTTCATCGCGGCCAGTGCTTTGCCGGTATCGCTGTCGGGGTCGATATGGTCGGCAATATCGTGATCGGTCCCGCCGCCGTCGATCACATCGAACTTGCGCGATGCCTGCGGTTTTTCCGCCGGCGCCGGATTGGTCGTATCCTCGAAACCGTCGCGGGTTCCCAACACATTGCGCAAACGTATCACCAGAAACAATGCAACTGCGGCAAGAACGATAATCTGGACCAATTGCGACCCCATGCGAGCGACCTCTCGAAAAAAAACCGGCCCAACAATAGCGTTTGGCCCCTCAGGCACCTATGTAAGCATTGTCAGGGGTCAAGTCCATTGGCCCGAAGAAAACAATGGAAAGCAATTATGTGGCTGTTTTTGATATTTGTTGCGGTCCCGATCATCGAAATCGGGCTATTCATACAGGTCGGCGGGGCCATCGGCCTGCTGCCAACCCTGTCCATCGTCGTTCTGACCGCGATCATCGGCACATGGCTGATGCGCGCCCAGGGAATCGCGGCGCTGAAAAAATTGCAATCCAGCCTTGAAACCGGCACCAATCCGGCCGATCCCATCGCCAACGGCGCGCTGATACTGGTGGCCGGTATCCTTTTGCTGACACCGGGATTTTTCACCGACTCGCTCGGCCTTGCTTTGCTGATACCGCCATTGCGCCAGGCGATTATCAAATGGATCGCGGCACGCATGGCGGCACGGGCAACGGTCTATGCCAGCGCCACATACACGTCATCGACCCGCGGCAGCGCGGCCCACACCGTCGTTGACGGCGATTTCGAAGTTGTCGAAAACAACACCAACGCAAAACCGGGGACATCCGGATGGACCCGTGGTGATGAATAGCCGCTGTTGTCGCGCCGCACGATAGGTGATATTGGCACGGCCATAGAATTTTAACCAAACCGGGAATCCGTCCACATGACCGAAGAATCCAACGGCGAAACCGCCGAAGGCGCCCAGCCGCAGCCGCCCCGCGTCCATATTATGAACCAGTATATCCGCGATCTTTCCTTTGAAAACGTCTCGGTACAAAAAGGCATGATGCCCGAGGGCCAGACATCGTTCGAAGTGCAGATAAGCCTCGATGCCCGCAAAGTCGGTGACGACCAGTTCGAAGTCATCAACAAACTGAAAGTCGAAGCAACCATCGAGGACGCGAAAATTTTCATCCTCGAACTGGATTACGCCGGCCGGTTTGTCATCCAGAACGTCCCCGAGGACCAGTTGCATCCGTTCCTGATGGTCGAATGCCCGCGCATGATCTTTCCGTTCCTGCGCCGTGTCGTCAGCGACATCACCCGCGACGGTGGGTATCCGCCGCTCAATCTGGATGCGATTGATTTTGTCGCCCTTTATCGCAACGAAATCGCCCGTCGCGCGCAGGAACAGGCCAAAACCGCGCCGATTTCCTGACCCGACCAGATACCGGACCCCAAAGGCGGCTTGCAGGCCGCCTTTTTCATGTGAATTTCTTCCACTCGGCGTTATCGCCAAGCGTGGCGACGAATTCCGCGTGTGCCTCGGCCTCGGCCCCGGTCAAACGGGGGGGCAGGGGTTCAGGACGGCGCGGCGGCACATAGGCGCGCGGCCCGTCACTACCGGAATTTCCCGAACCCGCAACCGACAACGCGAAATCCGGCTGCCGTCCGCCGATCAGCTCCAGATACACTTCGGCCAGAATTTCCGAGTCGAGCAACGCCCCGTGCAATTCCCGTTCCGTTGTCACTCCGAAGCGCCGGCACAACGCATCCAGCGAATTTTGCGCCCCGGGAAATTTTTTCCGCGCAATTTCCAGCGTATCGATAGCTTGCGACCACGGCAACGCGGGCCTGTCGATCCACTTCAGTTCCGCGTTCAGGAATTTCATATCGAAAGCGGCGTTGTGAATCACCAGTTTCGAATCACCTATAAAATCCAGAAATGCCTGTGCGACGGCGGCAAACACCGGCTTGTCCGACAAAAATTCGGCACTCAGCCCATGCACGGCGAACGCCCCGTCCGGCATATCACGTTCTGGGTTGATATACTGGTGATAGGTCTTGCCGGTCGGCATATGGTTCAACAATTCCACCGCACCGATCTCGACAATCCGGTCGCCGCTGTTCGGGTCCAGCCCGGTGGTTTCGGTATCCAGCACAATCTCACGCATTATTTTCCCCCGTCAGCCGGTCAATCAGCGACACAACTGCGTCGCGGGCGTGATCCATGCCCTTGCCGGTATCAATCACAAAATCGGCGCGCCGCCGTTTTTCGCTGTCCGGCATCTGCTTGTCCAGTATCGCCGCGAAAACCTGTTCATCCATCTGCCCGCGCGCCAGAACCCGCCGCCGCTGTTCATCCGCCGGTGCCGTCACCACCAACACCCCGTCCAGCCAATCCTGTGCGCCGGTCTCGAACACCAACGGAATATCGCAAACCACCAGCGGCGCGGCAGCATTTGCATCCAGAAACCCTTGCCGGTCCTGCGCCACCAATGGATGCACCGCCGCCTCGATCCGTTGCAACACTGCGGGATCGGCAGCAACAGCATCGCGTAGCGCCGCGCGATCCACTGCACCGTCAACCACCGCACGCGGCACCAGCGCGGCAATCGCCGCCACCGCATCGCCACCATCATACAACCTGTGAACCGCCGCATCCGCATCCCATACCGGAACACGGTTTTCGCGAAAAAACCCGGCGGTCGTGGTCTTGCCCATCCCGATAGACCCGGTCAACCCCAGAACATAGGTCATCCTGCCAGCACCGCCGCGCGCAAACCGGCATCGACCTCGGGTGTCTCGCCAAACCAGATCTCGAATCCCGGCACCGCCTGATGCAGCAACATTCCCAATCCGTCCACGATCGTCAATCCATGCACCAGCGCCCGCTCCAGAAACGGCGTTACCAACGGCGCATACACAATATCCGTCACCAACGCCGACGCCGGCGCAGCGTCAAACCGGACATGCAGTTCCGGTTGGCCAACCATCCCCAAAGACGTTGTATTTACAATTGTCAACGCCCCGTCCATCGCGTCGCTCGCGCGGTTCCAGTCCACAACCTCGACCCGCGCGCCGAAATGGTCTGCCAGCATCTCGGCCCGAATCCGTGTGCGGTTGGCCAGTCGCACCGATGGCGCGCCGGCTTCCAGCAAGGCATACACCACCGCCCGCGACGCACCGCCGGCACCCAACACCAACGCAGGCCCCCGTTTTGCATCCCACGTCGGCGCGTGCTGGCGAATATTGCGGATAAACCCGTAAGCGTCGGTATTATCGACACCGATCGTGCCGTCGGGATGGAAAAACATAGTGTTCGCCGCCCCGATCATCGCGGCGCGGTCCGTCACAGAATCTGCCAGCACCAGTGCCGCTTCCTTGTGCGGAATCGTCAGGTTCACCCCGCGAAACCCCGCCTTGGCCAACCGGCGCAAGCCGCTTTGCAATTTGTTTTGCGGAATCGCCAAGGCCTCGTAACTACCGGAAATTCCGTATTTTTCCAACCAATACCCATGCAAGGCCGGCGATTTACTATGCGCGACAGGCCAGCCAATCACACCGGCACGACGAAAATCGTCCTTCATTCCAGACACACCCCGCGTGTTCGCAAAAATCCGAGCACCTCCAGCAACGGAAGCCCCAGAACCGAAAAATAGTCACCCTCGACGCGAGAAAACACCTGTGCGCCGGTGGACTCCAGCTTATATCCGCCAACTGTGGTTAACAACTCCTCTCCGGTCCCGGCGACATAGGTGTCCAGAAAGGCATCGGTAAAATCCCGCATCGTCAGGCGGACCTTTCCGACAAACCGCCAAACCGGCGCCCCGTTTTCAAAAATAACCGCCGCCGACAACAATTCATGCGTCTTGCCACGCAACGCCGCCAACTGCGCCCGCGCGTCCGCCACGGTTTCGGGCTTGTCATATACCTTGCCATCACAAACCAGCACCTGATCCGCGCCCAGCACCAGCGCATCGCCATTACGCGCGGCCACCCGTCGCGCTTTCATTTCTGCCAGCACATCGGCCAGATCACGCGCGCTTGCGCCATCCTCCAGCATGGCGCGCTTGACCATCGCCTCGTCAACCCGCGCCACCTGCGTTTCCACCACCACGCCGGCGTTTCGCAACATTTCCGCCCGGATAACCGAGCCGGATGCCAATATAAACCGCGTCATTTCGCCCCCCGTTCCACCAGAATACCGCGCACCGCTGCCGCCGTTTCCTCGATCGAGCGGCGCGTAACATCAATCACCGGCAGACGGTATTTTTCAAAGAACAGCCGCGCCGAGGTCAGCTCCTCCTGAATCTCTCGAATTTCGGCATAATCCACCCGCGCCGGATTTCCCAACGCCTTCAACCGGTGCCGCCGCACCTGTGACAACCGCGTCGGGCTGGCGATCAGGCCGACAACCGGCACGCCGGCATCCATCGCCGCGATAAAACTGTCCGGCACATCCTGATCCGGCACCAACGGCACGTTTGCGGCACGAATGCCCTGATACGCCAGATAAATACAGGTCGGCGTTTTCGAGGTCCGGCTGACCCCGACAAGAATAACATCCGCTTGCCGCAAATATTCCCCGCTAAGCCCGTCATCGTGGCGAATGGCATAATCAATCGCCGACACCCGTTCCAGATAATCCCGATCCACGGTATATTGCCGCCCGGGTTTGCCGCTCGGCTGGCGCCCGTCAAGGTTTTCAAACGCCTGCAAAACCGGATCAAGCAGGGCAACCATCGGCACACCGGCATAATCGCATGTATCCCCGACCAGCGCACTGATTGCCGGATTCATCGTGGTAAAGATCACCAGATCAGCCACCTCGACATCGGCCAGCGATTCCCGAACCCGCTTGGTTGTCCGCACAAACGGGTGCAGGGTTGTTTCCAGCTTCATATCCGGAAACTGGCTCGCCACGGCCTCGGCCGCCGCCGTCACCGTTTCGCCGGTAGAATCCGAGATCAAAATAATCCGGTACGCGCGCATTGCCTGCCAAACCCCGTCTGCATCTGTGGGTAAAACCGTGGATACATGCTGCACCGGCAACCGCTTACCCACAAGCATTTTCGTCCGGCGATGTTTCCACCACATAATCCCGTTGCCCACGGTTTTTTATCCCTGTGCGTGCTTTGTGAACAACCCTGTGGATAAAATTCCGGCGCGGCGCGACGTCACAACCGTTTATTTCGCCAATACAAGACGATTGAGCGTTCATGTCGCGATTTTCGCTCTGGGAAAACCCTGTGTAAAACTTTATAAATGCGGTAATCCCCGTTACACACATGACCTACTATCAACCACCACTTCTCTTAAATTCTTTATTTAAGAGTAGGAGAACAAAAATGACCGGACTGCCAGAAAAAACCATCCTTCGCGCCCTTGCCGGAGAAACGCTGAAAACGCCTCCGGTATGGATGATGCGTCAGGCCGGACGATACCTGCCGGAATATCGTGCCACACGCGCCGACGCGGGCGGTTTTCTGGACCTGTGCTACAATCCCGATTTCGCCACCGAAGTCACCCTGCAACCGATCCGCCGTTTCGGTTTCGACGCCGCGATCCTGTTCGCCGACATCCTGCTGTTGCCGCAGGCACTGGGCATGGACCTGTGGTTCGAAACCGGCGAAGGCCCGCGCCTCAATCCGGTGACCAATGTTGCCGAACTCGGCCGCCTGAAAGGTAAGGACGACATTCACGACACGCTGGCGCCCGTCTACCAGTCCGTCAAACAGATTGCGGCGGCCCTGCCCAAAGAAACCACCTTCATCGGCTTTGCCGGCGCGCCCTGGACAGTGGCAAGCTATATGATCGCCGGTCGTGGCACACCGGATCAGGGTCCGGCGCGCAAATGGATGTATTCCGACCCCGAAGGATTCGGAAAACTGATCGATCTGGTGACAGATGCCACCATAGAATACCTGTCGAAACAGGTGGAGGCCGGCGCCGAGGTCATCAAACTGTTCGACAGCTGGGCCGGCACCCTCGCCGGAAGCTGTTTCGAGGATTACGCCCTGAAACCGGCGATCCGCATCGCCACCGAACTGAAATCCCGTTTCCCCGACCTGCCGGTCATCGCCTTCCCGCGCGGGGCCGGTGGCGGCTACATCAAATTCGCCGATGCCGGAACCTTTGACGGCCTTGCTATCGACACCTCGGTTCCTGCCGACTGGGCGCGCGATGCGTTGCAGAAAAAAATTACCGTGCAGGGCAACCTCGACCCGATGCTGTTGGTGACGGGCGGCGATGCGCTGGAACGCGAAACCCGCCGTGTGATGGAAATTCTCGGCAATGGCCCGTATATCTTCAACCTTGGTCACGGGATCACACCGGATGGCGATCCCGCCAACGTTGAAAAAATGTTGAATATTATCAGAGGGTAACATGCAAGATTTCCTGATATCCGCCTACCCTTGGGTAAAATCCCTGCACGTCATATCGGTGATTTCATGGATGGCAGGCATGTTCTATCTGCCGCGGCTGTTCGTCTATCATGTCGAAAAAGCGCCGGTCGGCAGCGGGATGTCGGAAACCTTCAAAGTCATGGAACGCAAGCTGATGCGGGTCATCATCAACCCGGCCATGATCGCTACGTGGACCTTTGGCCTGATCATGGTTTTCACACCGGGCATCATCGACTGGTCGCAGGTCTGGCCCTGGGTCAAGGCGGCGGCCGTCATCACCATGTCGGGCTTTCACGGCTGGCTTTCGGTGCGGCGCCGCGAATTCGAGCGTGACGAAAACACCCGCTCCAGCCGCACCTATCGACTGGCAAACGAGGTGCCGACATTGCTGATGTTCGTCATCGTGTTCATGGTGATCGCCCGCCCGTTCTGACGCGATTTGACAAACCGGCAAAAACCGCCATATTGACGCGCAAGCACGGGCGGTCCTCGTCCAGTATGTGCGCTCCCCTTTTGCAAAGCATTGCGCGGCCCCGCCGCGTGGTCAAACCTGTATGGCAGTATCATGGACGAAAACACACTCTCGCTGGCCGAACTCAAGGCGAAATCACCTGCGGCGCTGGTGACGCTGGCCGAAGAACTGGAAATCGAGAACGCCTCGACCATGCGCAAGGGCGACATCATGTTCGCCATCCTCAAGGAAAGCGCAGAAGACGGCGTGCAAATTCACGGCGATGGCGTGATGGAGGTCATGAAAGACGGCTTCGGGTTTCTGCGCTCGCCGGCCGCCAATTATCTTGCCGGTCCCGAAGACATCTATGTCAGCCCCGAACAGATCCGCAAATACTCGCTTAGAACCGGCGACACCGTCGAAGGCGAGATCCGCGCACCGGAAGAGGGCGAGCGCTACTTCGGCCTTGTCTCGGTTACAGCGATAAATTTCGAGGCGCCGGAAAAAGCCAAGCACAAGATCAACTTCGACAACCTGACACCGCTTTACCCTGACGAGCGTCTGACGATGGAAATCGAGGACCCGACAATCAAGGACAAAACCGCCCGCGTGATCGACCTTGTTGCCCCGATCGGCAAGGGACAGCGGTCGCTGATCGTGGCGCCGCCGCGCACGGGTAAAACGGTTATCCTGCAAAACATCGCCCATTCGATCGAAAAAAACCATCCCGAGTGTTTCCTGATCGTCCTTCTGGTCGACGAGCGCCCCGAAGAGGTGACCGACATGCAGCGCAGCGTCAAAGGCGAGGTTGTCGCCTCGACATTCGACGAACCCGCGTCGCGTCACGTTGCGGTTGCCGAAATGGTGATAGAAAAGGCAAAACGGCTGGTCGAACACAAACGCGATGTTGTGATCCTGCTTGACTCGATCACCCGTCTTGGCCGCGCTTTCAACACGGTTGTGCCGTCGTCGGGCAAGGTTCTGACCGGCGGTGTTGACGCCAACGCGCTGCAACGTCCGAAACGGTTTTTCGGCGCAGCCCGAAATATCGAGGAGGGCGGTTCCCTGACCATTATCGCCACGGCGCTGATCGACACCGGCAGCCGCATGGACGAGGTTATTTTCGAGGAGTTCAAAGGCACCGGCAACTCCGAGGTGGTTCTGGATCGCAAGATTGCCGACAAACGGGTGTTCCCGGCCATCGACATCCTGAAATCCGGCACCCGCAAAGAGGATCTGCTGGTCGATAAATCCGACCTGACAAAAATGTTCGTTCTGCGTCGTATTCTGAACCCGATGGGGACAACGGATGCGATTGAATTCCTTCTCGGCAAGATGAAACAGACAAAATCCAATCAGGATTTCTTCGATTCCATGAATACCTGATCCGGATTAATTCCTATAATTTCAGTAAAACCAATAGGTTATGGAAATGGATACGATATTTGCACTGGCAACAGCCCGTGGAAAATCCGGTGTGGCTATCGTCCGCATTTCCGGCAGTAATGCCCGCGAGGTTGTCGAGGGTTTGACTGGCCCGTTGCCGGATACGCGCAAACCGTTTGTCCGTACCCTTCATGATGCGGATGGCACGCCGCTCGATCAGGCGTTGGTTTTGACCTTCGATACGGGCGCCAGTTTCACCGGCGAACAAACGGTGGAACTGCATACCCACGGGTCTGTAGCGGTTGTTTCGGCGGTGCTTGGCGCGCTGGAAAAACAGCCCGAAGCCCGCATGGCGCATCCCGGCGAATTCACCCGCCGCGCGCTGGAAAACAACCGGCTGGATCTGGCACAGGTAGAAGGTCTGGCCGACCTGATAGATTCCGAAACCGAGGCACAGCGGCGGCAGGCGCTCAAGGTTATGCGCGGCGCACTTGGCGCACTTGCCGAAGGCTGGCGCGCCGACCTGACCCGCGCGGTTGCGTTATTGGAGGTCACGATAGATTTCGCCGACGAGGAAGTTCCCGTCGACGTCGCGCCCGAGGTTCTGGACCTGATCGCCAAGGTCCGCAACGGTATGCAGTCCGAGGCCGACGGCAGCCATATATCCGAACGGATCCGCGACGGCTTCGAGGTCGCAATCGTCGGCCGTCCGAATGTTGGCAAGTCCACGCTGCTGAACCGTTTGGCGGGCAGGGATGCCGCTATCACGTCGGCCGTTGCAGGGACGACCCGCGACGTGATCGAGGTGCGGATGGACCTGAACGGTCTGCCGGTAACCTTGCTGGATACGGCCGGATTGCGCGACACGGCCGACACCGTTGAATCGCTTGGAATCGCCCGCGCCCGCGCCCGCGCCGACGATGCCGATATCCGCGTTTTCCTGCTGGAATCCGGTCAAACGCCCGACGATCTCGGTATCGACCCTATCGCCGGCGACATTGTGGCCC
>CAZDLV010000064.1:0-10960 GCA_964506345.1 uncultured Rhodobacterales bacterium
GTGTTTCTGGACAGCGGCGACACCAAGGAAGAATGGAAAATGGTCGCCGAGACCAAGAAAATCGTCGATCCGAAAATCAAGCTTACCGCCACCTGCGTGCGCGTTCCGGTTTTCGTCGGCCATTCCGAAGCGATAAATATCGAGTTCGAGGATTTTCTGGACGAAGACGAAGCCCGCGATATCCTGCGCGAGGCCCCCGGTATTATGGTCATCGACAAGCGCGAGGATGGTGGCTATGCCACCCCGACAGAATGCGTCGGCGACTATGCCACATTCGTCAGCCGCATCCGGCAGGACACCACGATTGAAAACGGGCTGAACCTGTGGTGTGTATCGGACAACCTGCGCAAAGGGGCCGCGCTGAACGCCGTGCAGATCGCCGAGCTTCTGGGACGGCGGATCCTGAAAAAAGGATAGCGCCCGCAATCATTTGCGCCCTGTCCAGACAAACAGGGCGCAAATCGGGCTACAACAGCCAGTAACGGAACAGCGCACCGGTGATGGCCACCGCAACGGCAAAGGTTACAGCCGCCAGCCAGAGCGGCGCGAAATACGGGTCGGCATGTTCCTCGACCGGAACGCGCTTCCCTGTCACCATGGGTTTGATCAGGTTGTCGTTCAGGACAAACCGGTAAAACAGGATCGCCGTAATATGGATGACAACGATCGTCATCAAAATACTGGCCAAGGCGCTGTGCCCGTCATTCAACAACCGTTCCAGTGTCGGCGAAACCGAGTTGGCCCACGGACCGACCAGATCACGGTTTTTCGCGAACAGTCCGGCCAGAACAGTCAGAATCATCAGGCCGACCACGGCAACCACGGCAAAACCGCCCAGCGGGTTATGGCCCCAGTATTCCTTGTGGCGGAACTTCAGCAACTGGTAAAAATAGGCCCGCGCCGGATCAAACCCTTTGACGAAGTTGAAAAACCGGGCGTTTTCCGAGCCTATAAAACCCCAGAACAACCGGAATATCGCCAAAGCCAGCGCTGCAAACGCAAAATACAGATGCACGATCATCGGTTGAAATTCCGACGTCAGATATGCACCGAAAAAGCTGATGACCAGCCCCCAGTGGGTGATGCGGACCGGTAGATCCCAGATACGTTTTTCCTTGACCGTCATGACCGACACTTCCTTGATTATTTAGATTGCGCCCGACGTATCACCGCGACGGGTTCGCGACAACCGCCCGCCGGGTAAACGCTGGGTATAAAACCCGTCAAACCGGCAGAAAACTCCCGGTTTCCGGATCATAGTATTCCAGCCCGCCGTCACGGATATCGTTCCACACCCCGTGCAACGCCAGGGTTCCGTCCTCTACCGCGTCGCGCACAAACGGAAAAGTCATCAGGTTTTCCAGCCCGATGATAACACCCTGCTTTTCCAGCGCCGTCAGCTTGTCGGCATATGTCCCGCCTATATCCTTGATCCGTTCGTACCCGGGCCGCAAAATCCCCATCCAGCGACCGATAAAGCTGGAGGTCTCGTTGATTTCTGTCTCGACGCCCGAACACATGTCCAGACAGCCGCCAATACCACCGCAATCGGAATGGCCGACCACCAGCAAATTCGCGACCTTCAGGTATTTTACCGCATATTCAATCGCCGCCGAGGTCCCGTGCGGCTCTTCATCCGGTTTGTGTGGCGGCACCAGATTCGCGATGTTGCGATGGATAAAAAACTCGCCGGTTTCAGCCCCGAAAATCGCGGTAACATGCACGCGGCTGTCGCAACACGATATAATCATGGCACGCGGGCGCTGCCCCTCGTCGGCCAGACGTGCGTACCATGCTTTATTTTCCTGAAATTGCGTTGCTCGCCAACCGGCATAGCGCTTGGACAAGTATGTGGGCAAGGGTTTGGCGTATTCCATCGTCGTCTCCTTTTGCGCACCCCTTGTGCGAGATTTCGCAGGAGTTATCAAGGCCGCAAGGCGCGGTAACACTTTTTTCATACATTCTTTCTAGGCTGCCTGTGCGAGAGGGGGGGCTTACAGTTATGGGACAGGTTTACCGGATGCACACGGCGGAACCCGTGCGCAACAGTGTGGATTTCGAAGTGATCCGCGCCCTGCGACAATCGGTCGGCAGCCACCGCTACACCAGCATTGCCGAGGACGCGACCTTTGCGCTTGCGGACAGGCTGGGGCAACTTGAACGGGCGCATCGCGACGGCGATCTGGCGCTGTGCTACCGCCACGCAGTCAATATCTGCGGTGTTGCCAGCCAGATCGGACTGGTTGGCGTTACCAGAGTTGCATCCGACGTGATGATTTGCGCGCGCGACAACGATCCCGCACTGCCTGCGGTGATGGCACGCCTGAACCGGCTGGCCGAAGCATCGCTGTTCTCGGTATTTGCCGACCCACCTTAGCGCTTGCAGAATTTTTCCGGCGGGATAGGCTACACGAAATTCCTGTCGCCGGAGAACCCACATGACAAACCGTTTCGCCGAAAACGCTGAAACCGCCATCCCGGTTTATGCGCTCGAAAAGGACGCGCCGCTTCCCGATGCACTGGACGAGGCCCAACGCGCCTGGGTCCGCAACACCGGATTTACCGGCGCGCTGGGCGAGGTGGCGCTTGTGCCGGACAACGGACGGATCGCGGCCGTTCTGGCCGGTCGCGGCACGGCGACAACCCGCCAGCGCGGGCGGTTCCATCTGGCGGCCGTGGCGGCCAAGCTGCCGGAAGGAGTCTACCGGATCGCGGACGGTATCCCGAAGGCCGGACTGGAGAAGGAGGCGCTGGGCTGGCTGTTGTCGAACTACCGTTTCGGCCGCTATCGCAAGGCGGCCCCCGTGAAGGCACGGCTGGTCGCACCCGAGGGGGTGGATGTAAAACATATCGAGGCGATTGTGGCCGGCGATGCCCTGACCCGCGACCTGATCAACACGCCGACCTCGGATATGGGGCCGGAGGCGCTGGAAGCGGCGTTTCGTGATCTGGCAGGGCAACACGGGGCGGATGTCTCGGTCATTCGTGGCGAGGATTTGCTGGTGCAGAACCTGCCGATGGTGCATGCGGTCGGGCGAGCCTCGGATCAGGCGCCGCGCTTGCTGGATATGCGCTGGGGCGATGCGGACGCGCCGATGGTGACGCTGGTCGGCAAGGGGGTCTGTTTCGATACCGGCGGGCTGAACATAAAGCCCGGCGCCTCGATGGGCCTGATGAAAAAGGACATGGGCGGCGCGGCGCATGTCATGGGGCTGGCGCATATGATCATGGCGCTTGGGTTGAAGGTCCGGCTGCGGGTGATTGTGCCTGCGGTGGAAAACTCGATTTCCGCAGGCGCCTTCCGGCCCGGCGACATCCTGACCAGCCGCAAGGGCCTGACGGTGGAGGTCAACAACACGGACGCCGAAGGGCGGCTGGTGCTGGCCGATGCGCTGACGCTGGCGGACGAGGAATCGCCGGATATGCTGTTCTGTATGGCGACGCTGACGGGCGCGGCCCGCGTGGCGCTCGGGCCGGACCTGCCGCCGTTTTTCACCGACAGCAACGGGCTGGCACACCAGTTGACGCGGGCAGCACGGGCCGAGGCCGATCCGCTCTGGCGCCTGCCGTTCTGGGATCCTTACGAGGAGGACATCGAACCGGGGATTGCCGATCTGGACAACGCGCCCAAGGGCGGCATGGCCGGCGCGATCACCGCGGCGCTGTTCCTGCGCCGTTTCGTGGAAAACGCCGGCGAATTCGCCCATTTCGACGTTTACGGCTGGACACCGAAGGCCAAACCGGCACGCGCGCAGGGCGGCGCCTGTCAGGGCGTGCGCGCCATGCTGTCGATTATCGAGGACCGCTGCGAATGACCGACCGTCGCCGCACCCCCGCGCGCAAAACCGTAGCGGCGGCGCACCTGAAGGGGCAGGTGGAGGCCGAACGCTTCGCGGAGGGCGTGCCGATGGAGGTCGGGATGTCCCTGCTCGACCTGCGGGTAAAACCCGACCCGACCACCCCGCTCGACACGCAATTGCTGGCGGGCGAGGGCTTCACGGTTTACGACGAGTTGCCCGACATGGGGCTGTCATGGGGCCAGTCTGAGCGCGACGGATACGTCGGCTATGTTTTCACGCAAGGGCTGGTGGAAAAATCACCCGAGCCACCGCGCACCATCACGGCGCTGGCGGCGATCGTTTATATGAAACCGGACGTGAAAGCGGACCTGATGGGCGCCTATTCTTTCGGCTGCGGCGTGCATGTGACCGGCGAGGCAGGGGATTTCCTGCAACTGAATACCGAGGCATATATCCCCGAACCCTATCTCGCCCCTGTCGGCACCGATGATTTCGTGTCGGTGGCCGAACGCTTCATCGGCGTGCCCTACATGTGGGGCGGGCGGAGCAGCTACGGGCTGGATTGCTCGGCGCTGGTGCAACTGTCGCTGATGGCGGTCGGGACCGAAGCGCCGCGGGACAGCGACATGCAGATGGCGGAACTCGGCGGCGCAGTTGACGGCCCGTTGCGACGCGGTGATCTGGTGTTCTGGGACGGGCACGTCGGGATCATGCGCGATGCAGAAACGATACTGCACGCCAACGCGCACCACATGGCCGTGGCGTCCGAGCCGCTGGCGGAAATGGAAAAACGGGTCGGGGAGCGGCTGGCCGTGCGGCGACTCTAGCCATTGTCCTGCAATATACGCCCCGCGAGATAGAGCGAACCGCAAATCAGGATACGCGCGGCGGGGTCTTTGGTGACAATCGCCCTGATCGCCGCGTCCGGTCCGGCAGCCTCCTCGGCAGGCATGCCAACCTTGCGCGCTGCTGCAACGGTTTCACTGGCAGGCAGGGTTGCGGCCTCGCCCGGAATGGAAACCCCGTAAAGCCCCGCAACCGTCAGCGCGAGCGGCGCAAGGTAGCCGGTGATATCCTTGGTGTTGAGCATCCCGCACACCAGATACAGCGGTTTTTGCGGCAGGCGTGCCAACCCCTCGGCCAGCGCCTCGCCCGCCGCCGGATTGTGGCCGCCGTCGAGCCACAGCTCGGCGCGACCGGCCAGATCAACCAGCGGACCGGAGCGCAGGCGTTGCAGGCGGGCAGGCCATGTGACCCGCGTTACCGCCGCTTCGCACACCTCGTCGGATTTGCCGAGCGCCCGCAGGGCAGCGACAGCGGTTCCCGCGTTCTGCACCTGATGCGCACCGATCAGGGCCGGCAGGGGCAGATCGAGCAGGCCGTTTTCATCCTGATAAACCATCCGCCCGTTTTCCTCCCACACCTGCCAGTTCTGGCCGTAGGTCAGCAACGCGGCACCGACCCCGGCCGCTTTTGCCTCGATCACCTCCAGCACCGCGTCCGGTTGCGGGGCGACGACACAATAGACGCCGCGTTTCAGGATACCGGCCTTCTCGCCGGCAATTTCGGGCAGGGTGTCGCCCAGATATTGCTGGTGGTCGATGCTGATCGGGGTGATGACCGTCAGGCGCGGGGTCTCGACAACATTCGTGGCGTCGAGCCGCCCGCCAAGACCGGTTTCAAGCAGAACATAATCGGCCTCCACCCGCGAAAACGCCAGCAGGGCAGCGACGGTCGTAATCTCGAAATAGGTGATCGGGGCATCGCCATTGGCGGCCTCGCACTCTGCCAGAATTTCGCTCAGGTAATCCTCGGAAACCGGTTCGCCTGCCAGCACGATGCGTTCGTGGAAACGGGCAAGGTGTGGCGAGGTATAGGCGTGGACCCTTTCGCCCCCTGCCTCCAGCCCCGCGCGGATCATCGCCTGCGTGGAGCCTTTGCCGTTGGTGCCGGCCAGATGGATCACCGGCGGCAGATGTTTTTCGGGATTGCCCAGCGCATCGAGCAGCCGATAGACCCGATCCAGCGTCAGGTCGATAATCTTGGGGTGGAGCGCCATCATACGCTCCAGAATCACGTCGCTGTCGCTCACGCGGGGGCTTCCGTTTCCGGTTCTGCATCCCCGGAGCTGTCGGACGTGTCCGGAACCGGCGTTTCACCGGTTTCTGCGGGCTTCGGCAGATCGCCATGTATGCGCGGCGGCTGCTTCATCAGCATCAGCAAAATCGTGATCAGCTCGTCACGCAAATCCTTGCGCGCAACCACGCGGTCAAGCACGCCGTGGTCCAGCAGATACTCCGCCCGCTGGAATCCTTCGGGCAATTTCTCGCGAATGGTCTGTTCAATCACGCGCGCACCGGCAAATCCGATCAGCGCGTTGGGTTCGGCAATATGCACATCCCCCAGCATGGCATACGACGCCGTAACCCCGCCCGTTGTCGGATGGGTCAGGACCACAACATAGGGCAAGCCGGCCTCTTTCACCATTTCCACGGCAACGGTGGAACGCGGCATCTGCATCAGCGACAGGATGCCCTCCTGCATCCGTGCGCCACCAGCGGCCGAAAACAGCACCAGCGGGCATTTCAACTCGACCGCCCGTTCGGCGGCGGCGATAATGGCGTTGCCGACATACATCCCCATGGACCCGCCCATGAACGAAAAATCCTGCACGGCGCAAACGACCTGCATCCGGCCCATTTCACCAACAGCCACCAGCATCGCGTCTTTTTCGTCGGTTTTGCGCCGGGCTTCGCGGATACGGTCTACATATTTTTTCTGATCGCGAAAATTCAGCGGGTCGGCGACCGGCTCGGGCACGTCAACCTCGACAAACAATCCGTTATCGAAAACCGACGCCAGCCGTTCGCGCGCCGACAACCGCATGTGGTGGCCACACGACGGACATGTGTTCAACGCATCCTTCAGTTCGCGGTGGAACAGCATGGTGTCGCAATCATCGCACTTCGTCCACAGGTTGTCAGGCGTTTCGCGACGCGAAAACAACGAGTTTATCTTGGGTCGGACGTAGTTTGAAATCCAGTTCATGTGACCTGCTGCCCTTTATATTGCGCTGACCTGTTAATTAATCGGCAACGCATGGAAATGCAACGTTCACAACCGGCGGCGACGGTGGATAAATACGAAAACACCGTAGATAGCGATCATCGCCGCCGCCGAAAACAACAGGCTGATCCCGGTGTCAGGGCTTTTGGCATCCTGATTATACAAAAACAGGCTGACACCGCTTAATTGCCCACGAACGTTCAGAAACACCATAACGACAACATTATTGGCGAAATGCAGGCCCATCGCCGCCGACAGCGTTCCCAGACGATAGGTGATATCGGCCGTAATCAACCCCATCACCGTGGCCACCCCGACCACAAACCATGCGTTGCCCGCGAATGTATCGGGATTCCAGTGCATCGACCCGAACAACAGCGCCGGAACCACCTGCCACGCCCACCGGCTGTGGAATCGTGCCGCCAGTTGCTGTTGCAGATACCCGCGAAATACCAGCTCCTCGGCCGAGGTTTGCAAAAAAACGAACACCAGCCCCGCCACGGCCAATGGTAGCCACGCAAGCAACGGCCATTGGCGTGTGACATCCTCGGTTGCAAACGTGACCGCCGCATTAACCGCGCCCAGCGCCAGAACCGCCGCCGCGCACCAGCCCCACACCCGCCACGAAATCCGCCCCGCCGGGCCAATCAAGCTGCCGAGTCGGCGTTTGTGCAGCACGCGCAACACCACCGCCAGAACGGGAATCATAAACCCCAGAATACCCAGCAAGGCCAGCGTGCCGAACGGTGCGTCGCCCGATTGTAACCCGCGCGCCAATCGCGCGCCGAGTCCGGGTCGCACCTGCTCGCCCAGCCACATCGCCGATACCGACACGGTAATCGTTACCACAACAAACAGAATGGCGATCATGACAAAGCCCAGCAATGTCCGCCACACCTCGGCCCGCGCACGGGCGGGGGCAACAAATGCTTCAAACGCTGGTGGGTAGTTTTTCGACATGGCACATCCTGTACGAACTGGCACCAACCCTATCAAGCGTTTTTTCCGGCCACAATGCTTGAGATTCCCGCGCGCATTCCATAATGCTGGTGGCAACGAAAAATCCTACAGGAGTTGTTCACGATGAATTCCGGCCCTTTTGACAAATCAAACCTGCCCAGTCGCCATGTAACCGAGGGGCCGGAGCGCGCGCCGCACCGTTCCTACCTGTATGCGATGGGCCTGTCGGACACGGAAATCCACCAGCCGCTGGTCGGCGTGGCAACCTGCTGGAACGAGGCCGCCCCCTGCAACATATCGCTGAACCGTCAGGCACAATCGGTAAAACAGGGGGTCAAGGTTGCCCTCGGCACGCCGCGTGAATTCACCACCATCACCGTCACCGACGGCATCGCGATGGGACACGAGGGGATGCGATCCAGCCTCGTCAGCCGCGAGGCGATTGCCGATACCGTCGAACTGACCATGCGCGGCCATTGTTACGATGCGCTGGTCGGCCTTGCGGGGTGTGACAAATCCCTGCCCGGAATGATGATGGCCATGCTGCGTCTGAACGTCCCGTCGGTTTTCCTCTATGGCGGTTCCATCCTGCCCGGCCGCTACGAGGGCCGCGACGTCACCGTTCAGGACGTGTTCGAAGCCGTGGGCGAGCATCAGGCCGGCAACATGTCCACCTGCGAGCTTGAAAAACTGGAGGCCGTCGCCTGTCCCTCTGCCGGTGCCTGCGGCGGGCAGTTTACCGCCAACACCATGGCATCGGTATCCGAGGCGATCGGACTGGCGCTGTTCAATTCTGCCGGCGCACCCGCACCCTACGAAAGCCGCGACTCCTATGCCGAGGCATCGGGCGAGGCGGTGATGAACCTGCTGAAACACAACATCCGCGCACGGGACATCGTGACCCGCGAGGCGCTGGAAAACGCCGCGCGGATCGTGGCCTGCACCGGCGGCTCCACCAATGCCGGCCTGCACCTGCCCGCAATTGCACACGAGGCAGGCATCGAATTCACGCTACAGGACGTTTGCGACATCTTCCGCGAAACCCCGTATTTCGTTGACCTGAAACCGGGCGGAAATTACGTCGCCAAGGATCTGTTCGAGGCAGGCGGTATTCCGGTTGTGATGAAAGAGCTGGACAAAAAAGGCCTGCTGCACCGCGACTGCATGACCGCATCGGGCCGCACAATCGGCGAAGAAGTGGACCGCGTCACCGGCCACGCCGACGGCAAGGTCATTTACCCCGTGGAAACGCCGATCTCGGAAACCGGCGGTGTTGTCGGGCTGAAAGGCAACCTCGCCCCGACCGGCGCTATCGTCAAGGTCGCCGGCATGACACCGGACCAGTTGAGCTTCACCGGCCCCGCCCATGTTTTCGAGTGCGAGGAGGACGCCTTTGCTGCCGTTCAGAACCGCACCTACAAGGAAGGCGAGGTTCTGGTCATCCGCAACGAAGGCCCTGCGGGCGGTCCGGGAATGCGCGAGATGCTGGCAACCACCGCCGCGCTGTCCGGTCAGGGCATGGGCAAAAAGGTTGCATTGATCACCGATGGCCGTTTCTCGGGCGCGACGCGCGGGTTCTGCGTCGGCCATGTCGGCCCCGAAGCCGCGCACGGCGGACCCATCGCGCTGGTGCGTGACGGCGACATCATCACGCTCGATGCGGAATCCGGCGAAATTTCCGTCAATATTTCGGACGAGGAAATGGAAAAACGCCGCGCCGACTGGAAAGGCCCGCGTGAGACGATCTATGCGTCGGGCGCGCTGTGGAAATATGCGCAGCAGGTCGGCCAAACCCACCTTGGCGCGGTGACGCATCCGGGGGCAAAGGCTGAAAAACATATTTATGCGGACCTTTAATATCATACCTGTCAAGGGAAGGGCGGTTGTTGCCGCCGTTTCCGTCGTGCTGATCGGCTGCACCGGCGGCCCGGTTGCCAACGGCCAGTTGCTGCCCGACCCCATCCCGAAATCGGTGGTGGTCACGGCAGCGGACGTTCCGGTGGTCATCGCCGCGCCGGCCGGGTTTTGTGTTGACCGCGCCACCATCGACGAAAACCCGCGCGGCGTTTTCATGTTCCTCAGCAACTGCCAGCGCGTGGACGGCACCGGACAGATGGCCCGCACACCGATTTCGGACCTGTTGACTGCCAGCGTATCGCCGACCGGACTGGCCGGCAGCGACAAGGGCATGAAACAGGCGCTTGATGCACTCGGGGAATTCCTGTCCTCGCCTGTCGGTGTGTTTTCCATGGGCAAAAGCAACATCGACGGCGCAGTAAAAATCCTGAAGGTCAAACAATCGGACGTCGCGCTGTATATCCTGCTTGAAGACAGCGCCATAACCGACGCCGCCGGCGCCTCGAACCGCTATTGGCGCGCCTTCACCGAGGTAAACGGCCGCCTCGTCGCGGTATCCGTTACCGGATACTCGAAAAAAGACCCCGAGGAAAAACGCGCCTTGCGTATTATCCGCGCTTTCGTGCAGGCAATCCGCGACGCAAACACCGCGTCATCGGCAACCTAGCGGGGGGTGGCGGCTTGGCATTTCTCGACCGCAAACCGCGTTCGCCGCGCATACAGGATGCCATCAGAATTCCGGCGGGATTCGTTATGCCCGCCAAAACCGAATGGGGATACACCGCATCGCTGCTGGATCCCGCCGGCAGCGACGATATTTCCGGCGAAATCCTGACCGGCACCGAGTTGTCGAAAGACGTCGCGCTGTATCACGACGGCGACCGGCCGGTCATCGGCCTGCGCCGCGCGCCGGACAATCGCAACGGGATTCTGCTGGAACTGCCGGATTTCCCCGCCACCTACCTGTCGCTGGCGCTAGGCGTCCCCGAGGGCGGGGTGCGGGGCCTTGGCCGCAACAGCCTGCTGCGACTTGCGCTGACCTCGCGCACGCAAAAACCGTTTCAGGCCTACGCCCGTCTGAACCTGAAATACGGCCCCAACACCGAACAAATTGTCAGGGAAATCGACATCGGCACCGGCGACAGTTTTGCCGAGTTCGACATTTTCTACACCGGATTCGAACCGTCGCGCACGTCCGGCGCATGGATCGACCTGATTTTCAACGCCCCGTCCGGCCTGTCGGTGCAGATATTCGATGTGGTGATCCTGCGACGGGT
>CAZDLV010000065.1:0-10923 GCA_964506345.1 uncultured Rhodobacterales bacterium
GGAAAATCGCAACGAAAAGGTATTAACAAATCTCTGGCGCGGTAAACCCCGGGTGGAAAGCCCGTCTCGCTCAGTGCGAATCGTTATACGCACCGGAGGTTAAAAAAGGGTTGAAGTCGCGGGGATCTTGTAAAAAAAAGGCCGAGCAAAGCTCGGCCCAAGTCCAACAGGGAGGTATGAAACCGCGCCGACATCGTCGGCCGCTTCGAGAGTGATATAGGGTGGTGCATTGCAGCATTCAAGAAAAAATGCCGCAAAATTGTGCATACCACCCATCCGCTGGACGCATAGCTACATTAGAATCATTATAAACAGGTGTATTTATTAGCTTTTCTGCATATCCCGACGGAATGCGCGGATTTCTTCGAGGACAAAATCACGGAAAGCCACGACCCTTTTGGAGTGCCTGAGTTCCTCGGGATAGGCCAGATAGACGGGAATTGCATCGCTTGATTCCCCCGGCAGGATGTTTACCAGCTCGGGGTTGTTGTGGGTGATGTAGTCGAGCAATGCGCCGATTCCCAGCCCGTTGATCACCGCCTGAAGGATGCCGAAGTAGTTGTTGACCGTCAGGATGGATTTTTCGTTGGCGCGCAGGAACGGTTCCACCCACGCCGCGCCGGCGCTGACTTGCGGGGCGCTGGCGTCATGGGCGATCAGGCGGTACTGGTTGAGGTCCGAACGGGTGACGGGGGTTCCGTATTTTTCCAGATAGGCGCGCGAGGCGTAAAACTGTATGTCCACCTCCATCAGGCGGCGGCGGATCAGGTCGGCCTGACTGGGTTCTTTCATGCGGATGGCGACGTCGGCTTCGCGCATGGGCAGGTCCAGAACGCGTTCTTCCAGCATCAGGTCGATTCGCAGGTCGGGATATTTTTCGTACAGCCGCCCGAGGCGCGGCGCCAGCCACAGCGTGCCGAAACCGGTGGTGGTGGTGACACGAAGCTGGCCGAATACCTCGTCCTTGGAATCGCGGATATGGGCAAACACCGCGTCCAGCCGTTTGGTCATGGAACGGGTCGCGTCGCGCAGAAGCTCGCCCTGTTCGGTCAGTATCAGCCCGCGGGCGTGGCGGTGGAACACCGAAACACCGAGGGATTCTTCGAGCGCGCTGATCTGGCGGGAAACGGCGGACTGGCTAAGGTGCAGCGTCTCGCCGGCGTGGGTCAGGCTGCCGGCCTCGGCCACAGCGTGAAAAATCCTGAGTTTATCCCAATCCATTCCGTCCCCGTTGCGCGTTTCAAGCGCTTGAAATTATTATGCGTTATAATGTGTCCTACACTATAGGGCCAATCCCGTCGCAACAAAAGCCGCAGAAATGCCGTCGCGTCGCGAAAAATTGAGTTGATTGGGTCAAGAATTCTGACCTATAATGCGGTAAACGACGCTGTGGGAGGCTAGTCAATGTCACTTCAAACTGTATCTCTGAATGATCGCACCGATCTGTCGAAAAAGCAGGTTTTGCTGAGCGGGACGCAGGCGCTGGTGCGCTTGCCGTTGATGATGAAGGCGCGCGATACGGCGGCGGGGGTGAACACGGCGGGGTATATCACCGGCTATCGCGGCTCGCCGCTGGGGGCGGTGGATTTGCAGATGCAGCGGGCGAAAAATGTGTTCAAGGCGGCGGATATCAAGTTTGTGCCCGGTCTGAACGAGGATCTGGCGGCCACGGCGCTTTGGGGGACACAACAGGCGCACCTTCGCGGCGAGGGGGTCTTCGACGGTGTTTTCGGCATGTGGTACGGCAAGGGGCCGGGGGTGGATCGGTCGGGCGATGCCTTCCGTCATGCCAATATGGCCGGAACGGCGGAATTCGGCGGCGTGATTGCGGCGATGGGCGATGACCACACCGGCGAAAGCTCGACCGTTCTGAACCAGTCGGAGTTTGCCTTTGTCGATGTGCTGATGCCGATATTGTCGCCCGCCGGTGTGCAGGAAATCCTCGATTACGGGATTCTGGGTTGGGAGCTGAGCCGCTATACCGGTTGCTGGGTCGGGTTGAAATGCGTCAAGGACACGATCGAGGTGACCGAGGTGGTTGACGGCACGCCGGACCGGTTGCAGATTGTCCGGCCGGACGATTTCACGATGCCGCCGGGCGGGTTGAATATCCGTTTGATTGACGACCGCACGGATCAGGAGGCGCGGCTGCACGATTACAAACGCTTCGCCGCCGAGGCTTTTGCGCGCGCCAACAGGATCGACCATCGGGTGCATGGCGATGGCAAGGCGCGGATCGGGATCGTGTCGGCGGGGAAAAGCTGGCTGGATACCGTTCACGCGCTGGCGCTGCTGGGCATCGACGAGGCGGAGGCCAAGCGGCTGGGGATCACCACCTACAAGGTGGGGATGGTCTGGCCGCTGGATATGACATCGTTTCGCGAATGGTCCGAGGATCTGGAGCTGATTATCGTTGTCGAGGAAAAGCGCAAGCTGATCGAGGTGCAGATCAAGGAGGCGATTTTCGACGACCGGCACGGGCGGCGGGTGATCGGCTGGAAAAAGGAGAACAAGGAGGTTCTGTTTTCGGTCAAGGGCGCGCTCGATCCGGTGCTGATCGCGCGGCAACTGGGTGGCGTGCTGCTGGAGGAGGGTGTGGAATCCGAACGCCTGACGCTGGCGAAACAGGTGCTGGACGACGCGGTGAAGGCGGATAACGCCGAGGAGATCGCCAGCCGCCTGCCGTGGTTCTGTTCGGGGTGTCCGCATAATTCCTCGACCAGGTTGCCGGAGGGGGCGCGGGCCTATGCCGGGATCGGCTGTCATTTTATGGTGCAGTGGATGGACCGCAACACCATCGGCTTTACCCATATGGGCGGCGAGGGGGCGAACTGGATCGGCGAGGCGCCGTTTTCCAAGCGCAAGCATGTGTTCCAGAACCTCGGCGACGGCACCTATAACCATTCGGGGGTGCAGGCGATACGGGCGGCGGTGGATGCGGGCGATGTGAATATCACCTACAAGATTTTGTTCAACGATGCGGTGGCGATGACCGGCGGCCAGCAGATCGAGGGGGGGTTGACCGCCTACCAGATTGCCGACGAACTGGTGGCGATGCGGCTGAAAAAGGTCGTTGTGGTTTATGACGACAAAGAGGACGTGGACGTCAAAGCCTTTCCGAAGGGGGTCGAGGTGGTGGAACGCCATGCGCTCGACGATGTGCAGAAACGCCTGCAGGAGGTCGAGGGGGTGACGGCGATCATCTATATCCAGACCTGCGCCGCAGAAAAGCGGCGGCGGCGCAAGCGCGGCACCTTCCCCGATCCCGACCGGCGGGTGTTTATCAATCCGGATGTCTGCGAGGGCTGCGGCGATTGCGGGGTGCAGTCGAACTGCGTTTCCATCCTGCCGCTGGAAACCGAACTCGGGCGCAAACGCGAGATCGACCAGTCGTCCTGCAACAAGGATTTTTCCTGTATCGACGGGTTCTGTCCGGCGTTTGTGACGCTGGAAGGGGCCGGGGTGAAAAAACCGGAGAAGGCGGCGCTCGAGCTGCCGGACCTGCCGGAGCCGGACCTGCCGGCGATCAACGGCACGCATAACATCGTGATTACCGGTGTCGGCGGCACGGGGGTTGTGACCGTCGGGGCCTTGCTGGCGATGGCGGCGCATCTGGAGGGCAAGGGCGCCGGTGTGATGGAAATGGCGGGGCTGGCGCAGAAGGGCGGCGCGGTGCATATCCATTGCCGTCTGGCGGAGCGGCCCGAGGATATTTCCGCCATTCGTGTGGCGGTGGGCGAGGCCGATGCGCTGATCGGCGGCGATCTGGTGACCTCGTCCGGTGCGAAAACGCTGGGGTTGATGACGCGGGGGCGCACACGGGCGGTGTGCAACGCGCACCAGATTATTACCGGCGATTTCACCCGCAACACCGAATTCAGCCTGCCGGTGGACCGGATGAGCATGGCGCTGTCGGCGCGGATCGGGGCGGAGGCGCTCTCGATGCTGGATGCGACGAAGCTGGCGGAGAAGTTTCTGGCCGATGCGATCTATGCCAATGTGCTGATGCTGGGCGCGGCGTGGCAGGCGGGGCTGGTGCCGCTGTCGCTGGAGGCGATCGAAAAGGCGGTGGAACTGAACGGGGCCGGTGTCGAGGGCAACCTGCTGGCGCTGAAAATCGGGCGCTGGGCCGTGGCCTATCCGGAGCAGGCGCTCAAGGCGCTGGGCGAAACGGTGGTGGCGATGCCCGAGGGCACCGATCCGGTCGAGGTGCGCGCGGCGCATCTGGCGAAATACCAGAACGCGCGGCTGGCGAGGAAATACCGCAAGCGGGTGGCGGCGGCCGAGGCGGTCGATCCCGGGTTCGGCGCGGCGCTGGCGCGGGGCTATCACAAGTTGCTGGCCTACAAGGACGAATACGAGGTGGCGCGGCTGCATCGCGAGACGCTGGCCGATGCGGTGGAGCAGCATTTTTCCGGTGTGCGGGCCATGCGGTTCCATCTGGCGCCGCCGATCCTTGGCAAGAAGGACGCCAGCGGCAGGCCGGTGAAGTCGGAGTTCGGGCCGTGGATGATGAAGGCCTTCGGGCTGTTGGCGCGGCTGAAATTCCTGCGCGGCACGCCGTTCGACCTGTTCGGTTATACCGCCGAGCGGAAAATGGAGCGGGCGTTGATCCGCGAATACGTCAAGACCATGAAAGAGGTGCAGGCGGGATTGACGCCGGAGACGCGCGATATCGCCATTCAGCTGGCGGAGCTGCCACTGGAAATCCGTGGCTTCGGGCATGTGAAACAGGCGGCGGCGGAAAAGGCGGCCAAGCGGCGCGAATACTGGCTGGCGAAATTCCGCGATGGTGGAGGACCGCAGGTGCAAGCGGCGGAGTAAGGGGTTGAAAAAGACGCGGCTCTCCCCAATTCGTGTAGGGAGGCCCGCGGGCCTGCGTCTGGCCCGGTGGCTCCTGAACTTTATAGGAGAGTGGCGATGTTCGATATTAAAACCGACCCGGACGGCCGTCTGGTAAGCGTGCAGCCGGACGGCAGAATATCCGAATCCGACGTGGAGGCGCTGGCCGCTGCGCTGAACGAAACCATCAACACACATGACCGGATTCCGGGATTGCTGATTCACGCGAAGTCCTTTCCCGGATACGAGAATCTGGCGGCAATGCTGGCGCATCTGGAACTGGTGCATCGGCGCGAAAACGTGTTGCCGCGTGTGGCGCTGGTCTCGGACGGGGTGTTTATGCGGCTTGGCGAGGCGCTGGCCAAAGTCTTTGTCGAGGCCAGCGTGCGCCATTTCGCAACCGGCGATCTGGCCGATGCGCAGGAATGGGCGCGCACCGGATCGAATACACCCCGGGCGGTGACGGTGCTGGACGGGTTTCCCAACGATGTGCTGGCGCTGGAAATATCGGGGCGGTTGCGGGCGGTGGATTACGATGCGGTGATCGAGCCGCTGATCGATGCCAAGATGCAGCGCCACGACCGGATCAAGATCCTGATTGTGGTCAACGAGGATTTCGAGGGCGCGACGATGGCCGCCGCCTGGGAAGACCTGAAACTGGACATGAAAGGGTTCACCAGATATCGCAAAATGGCGATTGTGACCGACCTTTTGTGGTTGCGCAACTCTACCCGCCTGTTCAGCCCGTTCATGCCGGGGCAGGTGCAGACCTATTCACTGGCAAAACGTGCGCTGGCCGAGGAATGGATCAGGACGTAGGCGCGGCGGCTTTGCGGATAAGATAGACGTTCATATCGGCAAGCTGCGTGGTTTGCAGCAATTCATGCCCTTGTTCCGCGCAGAAATGCGGCACGTCGATCACGGCGGCAGGATCATCGGCAAGCAGGCGCAGAACCTGCCCGCCTTGCAGTGCTTGCAGACGTTTGCGCGCTTTCAGCACCGGCAGCGGGCACAGCAGCCCCACCGCGTCGAGTTCGGTATCCCATTTCATAGTCAAGACCTAATGCGGTGTTTCACGCATGTCCACGCCATTGTGACAATTCGGGACATGACGCCCCGACACAAAGCGGTTAGGAAGGGAAAAAACCGCACCGGAAAGGAATACCATGTTTGGAATCGACATTATTGACGGGTCGTTGGCGGTGTCGCTGCTGATTGCCACGTTTGCCGGTTTGCTATCGTTCTTGTCGCCTTGCGTGTTGCCGATCGTTCCGCCGTATCTGGCCTATATGGGGGGCAGCTCGATCGAGGAAATGTCCGAGGGGCGCAACCGCGGCGTCATACTGAAGGCAGTGTTTTTCGTCCTTGGCCTGTCAACGGTATTCATGTTTCTGGGGTTCGCGGCCTCGGCGTTCGGGCAGTTGATATTGTCGTATCAGGATATCATGGCCAAGGTATCCGGCGTGGTGATTATTCTGTTCGGGTTGCATTTTCTGGGTATTTTCAAGATTCCGTTCCTGTATCGCGAGGCGCGCTTCGATGCCGGCGATCGCGGCGGCAGCAATATCGGCGCCTATGTTCTGGGGCTGGCGTTCGCGTTTGGCTGGACGCCGTGTATCGGCCCGATTCTGGGGACGATCCTGTCGCTGGCGGCGCAGGAAGGCTCGGTCCAGCGCGGGACGATCATGCTGGCGTTCTATGCCATCGGGCTGGGTATTCCGTTTATTCTGGCAGCGGTGTTCATGAACCGGTTTGTCAAGACAATGGACAAGCTGAAAAAGCACATGCAGTTGATCGAGTATCTGATGGGTGGTTTGCTGGTTGTCATCGGTGTTCTGCTGTTGACCGGCCTGTTTACCGAAATGTCCTACTGGTTGCTGGAAACCTTTCCGTCGCTGGGGCTGATCGGGTAGGTCAGGGTGGTCTTGGCGGTCGTTCGGGGCTAGGTTGGCGATGTTGTGACTCGTATCGCCGAACCCCCAGTGCGCCGCCGCCATGTTTTGTATGTGCCCGGCTATGATCCGATGCCGCCGCGCCGGTATCGGGAACTGTATCGCGTCGAGGGACGCAAGCAGGCGGAAATTTCCGGATACGGGATTACCATCAAGGGCAGCACCGGACACGGGGTGCGCTATCGCTGGTCGGTTCGCGGTGTGATGGACGGGGCGGTTACCGACACGGATATCGAGTTTTTGTTGTGGAACGATATCGTGCATTCGTCGATGCGCCAGACAATCATACGGACCTACTGGTTGTTGTTGAAAACCCTGTGGCTGTATGTGGCCAGCGGCACGTTGGCGGCGTTGTTCCGGTTGCGCAAAGCGCCCATTCTGGTGGCGATGTATCCGGCGGTGATTTTGATCGGGCAGTTCAGTTTTGCCGTTGCCTCGGGGGTTTTGCTGTTCCGGTCGCTGGAATTTGCCGGCACATGGGGTGCGGCGTTGGCGGGGGGCGGTCTGGTCGCGGCGATGCTGGTGCTTTTCCGCCGGTTCGATCGCCGGTTTTACGCCTATTATCTGTTGCACGATTATGCGTTCTGGGCGCAGGCGCGCGGGGCGATGCCTGCGCGCCTGCGCGAACGGGTGGATATGTTTGCCGACCGGATCGAGGCGGCGCTGGACAGTGATGCGGACGAGGTGCTGGTGGTCGGGCATTCCTCGGGCGCGCATCTGGCGGTCAATCTGGTGGCCGAGGTGTTGCGGCGCCGTCCCCACGCACCCAAGCTGGCGTTTCTGACGCTGGGGCAGACGATTCCGGTGGTGTCGTTTTTGCCGGGTGCCGGTGATTTGCGCCGCGATTTGCGGCAGGTTTCCCTGCGTCCGGATGTGTTCTGGCTGGATATCACCGCGCCGGGGGACGGGGCCTGTTTCGCGCTAAGCGATCCGGTGGCGGTCAGCGGTGTTGCCCCGCCGGTCGGCACGCAGTTCGGGCCGAAGGTTCTGTCGGCGGCGTTCAGCAAGACCATGACGCCCGAACACCAGCGCCGGACGCGCTGGCGGTTTTTGCGCCGTCATGTGCAATATCTGTGTGCGTTCGATTTTCCGCTGGAGTATGACTATTTTCGTATCACCGCCGGACCGCAAAGTTTGCGGGCGCGGTTTCAGGCGCGCGGGTCGAGCGCCTCGACCAGATATACCGCGTTGTCGCGGTTTACGGATACGGGGGCAGCGGATGGCTAGAACCCCCGTCAAACCGGCATCACGGCCGGACAATGCCGGCATTCTGCAACGGATCCGGTTGTTTCGCCGCGACATGTTTTCGTCGCAGCCGGCGCGGTTGTATCGCGCAAAGATGGCCGAGACGCGCACGCCGTTTTACCGTTCCTTTCTGGTAAACGAACCGGCGCTGGTGCGCCGTGTTCTGGTCGGGGAACCGGACAACTTTCCCAAAGCGGCGGTGGTTGCCGATACCTTGCGCGCATTGTTGGGCGAGTCGATTTTTGCCACCAATGGCGCGCAATGGCGCCAGCAGCGCGATATCATCAATCCGGCCTTCAAGGGGTGTCCGCGGCAGGCATTCACCTGTATGCGCGACGCGGGACAGGACGCGATTGCGCGCCTGCGGTCGCACACGGGCGCACCGGTCGAGATGGAGTTCGTGACCTCGTTTCTGGCCGCCGACATTATTTTTCGCACGCTGTTTTCCAAACCATTGACAGAATCCGGTGCTACGGCGATTTTCGAGGCGTTTCGGGCCTATCAGAAAACCCAGCCGTTGTGGAATGTCGTTGAACTGCTGCGGTTGCCCAAATGGGTGCCACGGTTCCGTTCGCGCACCGGGCGGCGGCATGCGGCGACCATTCGCGCGGTTTTGGCGGATCTGGTGGCCGAACGGCGGGCCGAGATTGCGGCAGGGACGGCACCGGACGATCTGGCGACCAGTCTGATGACTGCGACCGATCCGGTGACGGGCAGGGGGTTTTCCGAACGGGAAATGGTGGATCAGGTGGCGATCTTCTTTCTGGCGGGGCATGAAACGTCGGCCAGTGCGCTGGCATGGTCGTTTTATTTGCTGGCGCTGGATCCCGATATTCAGGACAGGGTCGCCGCCGAATCCTGTTTGTTGAGCGACCCGCCCGCGCCGGGGGATCTGGCGCGGTTGCGGTTTACCAAGGATGTGTTCCACGAGGCGCTGCGCCTGTACCCGCCGGTGCCGATGTTCGTGCGCGATGCACGGGTGGCAACCGGATTTCGCGGGCGGCGTGTGCCGGCGGGGTCGATGGTTCTGGTGTCGCCGTGGCATCTGCACCGTCACACGGAATTGTGGGACCGCCCCGACGAATTCGATCCGGCGCGGTGGCAGACGGCGAACGGCAAGGCGCGCAAACGTGATGCGTTTATTCCGTTTTCGGCGGGGGCGCGGGTGTGTCCGGGGGCGGGGTTCGGGCGGATCGAAGGGGTGTTGATGATTGCCATGTTCCTGCGGGCTTTCCGGCTGGAACTTGCGGGCGATGCGCCGGTGCCGGTGGCGCATCTGACGGTGCGGGCGAAGGACGGGATTATTCTGCGCCTGACGCCGCGCGACGGTAGTGATCCAGAACATACAGACGCATAGCGGAGGCAAGGCCGGATCCGGTGCCGCGTGCCTCGTCGATTTCCGCGGCGAGACCGTTGATGGTTTTGCCTTCGGATTTGGCGATATCGAGGAAACAGCGCCAGAACGGGGCCTCCAGCGAGACCGACGTGCGGTGGCCGCGCAGGGTCAGCGAGTGTTTTTGCGGTCTCATACGTCGGAGTCGTGTTTGTGGCCGTCGAGTTTGCGGGCGGCGAAAGCATTCAGCAGAACGACGCGGGCGCGCTCCGGTTTTTTCACATTCTTGATCGCGTCGAGACGCTGCTTTTTCTTTTCCTGCACCTTCTCGCGCATCTTCTGTTTGCGCAGGGTGCGGAGGTTGATCACTTTTGCCATCGAAAAAACCTGCCACGCGGGGTGGCAGGTTTCAAGAGGGTTAAATGTGACGTGGGGTCATTTTGGTCCGACCATGTCCTCGGGGCGGACCACGCGGTCGAAGGTCTCGCCATCCACGAGGCCGAGGGCGATGGCTTCCTCGCGCAGGGTCGTGCCGTTTTTATGCGCGGTCTTGGCAACCTTGGTGGCGTTGTCGTAGCCGATGGTCGGGGCCAGCGCCGTGACCAGCATCAGGCTTTCGCGCATCAGTTTGGCGATGCGTTCCTCGTTCGGTTCGATGCCGTTCAGCATGCGTTCGGTGAAGCTGTCGGTGGCGTCGCCGAGCAACTGGATCGACTGCAACAGGTTGTAGGCCATCATCGGGTTATAGACGTTGAGTTCGAAGTGCCCCTGCGAGCCGGCGAAACCGATGGCGGCGTCGTTGCCCATGACGTGGATGGCGACCTGTGTCAGGGCCTCGGCCTGGGTCGGGTTGACCTTGCCGGGCATGATCGAGGAACCCGGTTCGTTTTCCGGCAGGATCAGTTCGCCCAGACCGGAGCGCGGACCGGAGCCGAGGAAACGGATGTCGTTGGCGATTTTATAGGCGCTGGCGGCAACGGTTTTCAGGGCGCCGGACAGGAACACCATGGCGTCGTGGGCGGCCAGCGCCTCGAATTTGTTCGGGGCGGTGACGAAGGGCAGGCCGGTGATTTCGGCCATGTTGCCGGCGACCAGTTCGCCCCAGCCTTTCGGGGTGTTGAGACCGGTGCCGACGGCGGTGCCGCCCTGTGCCAGTTCGTAGATGGCGGGCATGGCCTGTTCCACCCGCTTGATACCGTTGCGGATCTGCTGCGCGTAGCCGGAGAATTCCTGCCCCAGTGTCAGCGGCGTGGCGTCCTGCGTGTGGGTGCGGCCGATCTTGATGATGTCCTTGAAGGCTTCGGATTTGGCCTCCAGCCCTGCGGCGAGTTTTTCCAGACCGGGCAGCAGCACGTCGCGCACCGACATGGCCGTGGCGATGTGCATGGCGGTCGGGAAGGTGTCGTTGGAGCTTTGCCCCATGTTCACATGGTCGTTGGGATGCACCGGATCCTTGGAGCCGATGGTGCCGCCGAGGATTTCGATGGCGCGGTTGGCGATCACCTCGTTGGCGTTCATGTTGGACTGGGTGCCGGAGCCGGTTTGCCAGAC
>CAZDLV010000066.1:0-10809 GCA_964506345.1 uncultured Rhodobacterales bacterium
GGACATGCCGTAGACGCCCGTGAACGGCGCAATCGCCAGCAACGGCGGGTTCGACCTTGGTCGCGTGGCGCTGCTGCTGGGGGCGCAGACGGCGGGGGCGCTGGTGTCGAACGTGCTTTGGGGCTGGTGGGGCGACCGGCGCGGCAAGGGGGATCTGTTGCGGGCGATTGCCTTCGGGCGGATCCTGCCGCCGCTGGCCATTCTGGTGCCGGGGTCGCTGTCGCTGGGTGGCACGCCGATGCTGCTGGCTTACGGCGCGGTGTTTTTTGTGCTGGGGGCGCTGGCGAACGGGCTGACGATTGCGGTGATCGGGTTCCTGATGGAGATTTCACCGGACGACCAGCGACCGGCCTACAGCGGCTATTTCAACGCCGTCACCGCGCCCGCCTTTCTGCTGCCGCTACTGGCGGGGATGCTGGCCAGCGTGGCGGGGCTGACGGTGGTCTTTATCCTGTCGGCACTGGCGGCGGCGACGCAGTTCGTGTTGGTCAGCCGGCTGGAACGCGAGGTCCGCGCCGCCTGACTATTCCTTCGCCGCCGGTTTTTTGGCCGCCGGTTTCTTTTTCGCCGCCGGCTTTTTCTTTGCGGGGGCCTTTTTCTTCGCTGCCGGTTTTTTCTTTGCCGCCGGTTTCTTGCGCTTGCCCTTGGTGGCCGCCTTGGCATTCACCAGTTCGATCGCGTCTTCCAGCGTGATGTCGGCCGGTTCCGTGCCTTTGGGCAGGGTGGCGTTGATCTTTTCCCATTTCACATAGGGGCCGTAGCGCCCGTCCATGACGTTGAGCGCGCCGCCGTCAGGATGTTCGCCCAGCTCGCGCAGGGGTTTTGCCGCCGCGCCACGACCGCCACGGGCCGCTTTCTGCGCAATCAGTTCCACCGCGCGGTTCATGCCGATGGTCAGGACTTCCTCGGCGTCCTTGATATTGGCGTAGATCTTCGTCTGTTTCGTCTCGCCCTCGGCGGGCGGTTTGGTGTGGACGACGTAGGGGCCGAAACGGCCGATGCTGGCCTCGACCCGTCCGCCCTCGGGGTGTTCGCCGATCAGACGCGGCAGGGACAGCAGGTCCAGCGCCTTTTGCAGGTCCACCGCCTCCAGATCCATACCCTTGGGGATGGAGGAACGCTTGGGTTTCGGGTTTTCTTCGGTTGCCTCGCCAAGCTGCACATAGGGACCGTAGCGGCCGGTGCGCAGGGTGATCGGTTCGCCGTCGTCATTGTGGCCCAGCAGCTTGCCGTCCGGTCCGGCCATATCGCCGCCCTCGACCTCGCCCGAAATCGGGCGGGTGTAGCGACATTCGGGGTAGTTGGAACAACCGATGAAAGCCCCGCCGGCGCGCGATGTGCGCATGGACAGTTTGCCGTTGCCGCAGGCCTTGCAGATGCGCGGATCCGAGCCGTCCTCGGTCGGCGGGAACAGATGCGGGGCCAGCACCTCGTTGATTTTCTCCAGCACATCGGTGATACGCAACTCGGCGGTTTCGTCGATCGCCGCGTGGAAATCCTTCCAGAAGCGTTTCAGCAGCGCTTTGTAGTCCTCGTTCCCCGCGCTGACCTTGTCGAGGTCGTCTTCCAGCGCCGCGGTGAAATTGTAACCGACATATTGCCGGAAATAGCTTTCGAGAAAGATCGTCACCAGACGGCCCTTGTCGTCGGGGATCAGGCGGTTCTTGTCCTTGTGGACATAGCCGCGATCCTGGATCGTCGTGACAATGGAGGCATAGGTGGACGGGCGCCCGATGCCCAGTTCCTCCATCCGTTTCACGATGCTTGCCTCGGAATAGCGCGCCGGCGGCTGGGTGAAATGCTGTTCCGACACAACGGAACGCTTGTCCATTGCATCCCCCTGCCCGATCTGCGGCAGGGTTTTGTCATCGTCAAGAACGGCGTCGTCGCGCCCTTCCATGTAGACCTTCATGAACCCGTCGAACTGCATCACCTGACCGGTGGCGCGCAGGCCGACCTCGCCGTCGTCCGAGGCTATTTCGACCGTGGTGCGTTCCAGCCGTGCGCCGGCCATCTGGCAGGCAATGGAGCGTTTCCACACCAGATCGTAGAGCTTGCGCTGGTCCGGCTCCAGCTTGGCCAGTTTCGACGGATCGCGCGACATATCGGTCGGGCGGATACATTCATGCGCTTCCTGCGCGTTCTTGGCCTTGTTCTTGTACATGCGCGGGCTTTTGGGCACATAATCGTCGCCATAGCGCGCCTTGATGACGTCGCGCGCCGCCATCACGGCCTCGGGCGCCATGTCGATACCGTCGGTCCGCATATAGGTGATGTAGCCGGCCTCGTAGAGGCGCTGCGCGGTGGACATGGTTTGCCGCGCGCCGAAACCGAACTTGCGGCTGGCCTCCTGCTGCAATGACGATGTCATGAACGGGGCCGAGGGGTTGCGGTTGGCCGGTTTGGCCTCGACGCTCACCACCTTCAGATCGCGCGACTGCACGGCGGCCACGGCCAGTTCGGCCGCCTCGGACGTTTCGATATCGAATTTGTCGAGTTTTTTGCCGCCCAGAACGGTCAGGCGAGCCTCGAATTCCTTGCCGCGCGGGGTGGCAAGGGTGGCGGCGACGCTCCAGTATTCGCGGTTCTTGAAGGCCTCGATCTCCATCTCGCGTTCCACGATCAAACGCAAGACGACGGATTGCACGCGACCGGCGGATTTGGCACCCGGCAGTTTGCGCCACAGCACCGGCGACAGGTTGAAGCCCACCAGATAATCCAGCGCGCGACGGGCCAGATAGGCATCCACCAGCGGCTGGTCCACCTGCCGCGGGTTTTTCATTGCCTCCAGAATGGCGGATTTTGTGATGGCGTTGAAAACCACGCGCTCCACCTTGGTCGATTTCTTGATAACCTTGCGTTTGCGCAGCACCTCTTCCAGATGCCAGCTGATCGCCTCGCCCTCGCGGTCGGGGTCGGTTGCGAGGATCAGTTTGTTTTCGGGATCCGCCTTCATCGCATCCACAATGGCCCGAATATGCTTGAGCGACTGGCCGGCAACGTCCCACTTCATTTCGAAATCGTTGTCCGTATCGACCGAGCCGTTCTTGGCCGGCAGGTCACGCACATGTCCGTAAGAGGCCAGAACGGTGTAGTCATCCCCCAGATATTTGTTGATGGTTTTCGCTTTGGCGGGGGATTCGACTACTACAACGGCCATCAAAATTCTCCTGATCCACGGGGAGTCGTGTGCGGCGGGAACATGATGCCGCACACGGGGTGTTGTCAATGGGTGATCTTTTTTACCACAAATTCGTGTATTTATCCCCGGTTTTGCCTATTTCACACATAGATTTGGTAAATAATGCTTGCTTTGAAATCGCGACTTCCCGTATCTTCGGACTCTGCATCGGATAGCACACACACATAAGACGGGAGAGTCGCATGGCGAATATAGTAATTCTGGGCGCGGGTATTGGCGGGTTGCCAATGGCCTATGACATGAAAGCTGAAAAACGCGCGGAGGATACGATTACGGTCATTTCCAACACGCCGTATTTCCAGTTTACACCCTCGAACCCCTGGGCCGCCGTCGGGTGGCGCAAGCGCGAGGAAATCACGATTGACCTGGCACCGGTTCTGAAAAAACAGGGGATAGATTTTATCGCCGACGGTGCGGCCAAGCTGGTCCCCGAGGAAAACAAGGTGGTGCTGGAAAGTGGCCGCGAGGTTTCCTATGACTATCTGGTTATCGCCACCGGTCCCGAGCTGGCCTTTGACGATATCGAGGGTCTCGGCCCGCACGGCGGGTATACACAATCTGTCTGTGCCATCGACCACGCCGTCGATGCCTATGGCGGCTGGGAAGAATTCTGCAAGAACCCCGGCCCGATCGTGGTCGGGGCTGTTCAGGGGGCCTCGTGTTTCGGTCCGGCATACGAATTCGCCATGATCATGGATACGGAACTGAAAAAACGCAAAATCCGCGACAAGGTTCCGATGACATTCGTCACCTCGGAACCCTATATCGGGCATCTGGGTCTGGGTGGCGTTGGCGACACCAACGGTCTGCTGGAATCCGAGATGCGCGACCGGCATATCAAGTGGATCACCAACGCCAAGGTTGACAAGGTCGAAGAAGGCCTGATGCATGTCACCGAGGTGGCCAAGGACGGATCGGTGGCCGGCACGCATGAACTGCCGTTTGCCTATTCCATGATGTTGCCGAGTTTTCGCGGCATTCCGGCGGTGCGCGACATCGACGGGCTGGTGAACCCCAAAGGCTTCATTATCGTTGACAAGCACCAGCGCAATCCGAAATACCCGAATGTTTTCGGCATCGGCGTCTGTATTGCCATTGCCCCGCTCGAGGCGACGCCGGTTCCGGTCGGTGTGCCGAAAACCGGCTATATGATTGAATCGATGGTCGCCGCGACGGCCGGCAATCTGGGGGAAATCCTGCGCGGTAGCGAGCCGACGCACGAAGGGACGTGGAATGCCTTCTGTCTGGCCGATTTCGGCAACGGCGGGGTGGCATTCCTGGCGCAACCGCAAAACCCGCCGCGCAACATGAACTGGGCTGCCGAGGGCAAATGGGTTCACTGGGCAAAGATCGGTTTCGAGAAATATTTCATGCGGAAAATCCGCAAGGGCCAGTCCGAGCCGTATTTCGAAAAGGCCGTCATGTCCATGCTGAAAGTGACGCGCCTGAAAGGCAAGTAAACACCGGAAAGGGCGCGAGGATTTCGCGCCCTTTTTGTTTGCTCAGCCTTCCGGCAACATCATGTGCCGCGCCCGCGCGCCCCGCTCGATTGCGGCGCCGTGCAGGCGGTCGATGTTTAGTTCGTATCTGATCTCGGCCATGAATTCCAGTTCGCCCTGACGCAGGCGACCATCGGCGGCAGCAACATCGCAGGCCATGGCATAGGCGGTTTCATACAGGTCTTCGGGCAGGGCCTCGCGCACGATACCGAACAGGGCGTCGAGACCGTCTTCGACCTCGAACAGGTCGAACACTACCTGCGCCACCCGCTTGACCCGTGTATCGTCGTAACCGGCGAAAATCGGCATGCTGTCAACGATGCGGGTGATCGAAAGCAGCTCGGAATTGGTGATGTTCTCGTCCGAGGCGGACTCGGCGATCATCACCGCGACGAGCGCGTCTTGCGGGGAAAAGGACGGGGGGACGGTGTCGGGCATCGGTTTACCTTTGCTATACGGGTTCCCTGTTAGATTATTGACGCGAAGGGCGCTGCACAATAGGAAGCGCAGGTATTTTATCCAAAAGGTGGAACCATGTCCGAACTTCGCGAAGCCGCAATGACCTCCAAAGCCTGGCCGTTTGAAGAAGCGCGCAAGCTGGTGAAGCGGTTCCGGAAGGCGCCGCCGGAAAAGGGCTATGTGCTGTTCGAAACCGGATACGGCCCGTCCGGTCTGCCCCATATCGGCACCTTTGGCGAGGTGGCACGCACAACCATGGTGCGCCGCGCTTTCGAGGCGTTGAGCGACATTCCCACCAAACTGATCTGTTTTTCCGACGATATGGACGGTATGCGCAAGGTGCCGGGCAATGTGCCGAACCCCGAAGCCTTGCAGGAGCATTTGCAAAAACCGCTGTCCGTGGTGCCGGACCCGTTCGGGAAATACGACAGTTTCGGTGACCACAACAACGCCATGCTGCGGCGGTTTCTGGATACGTTCGGGTTTGAATACGAGTTCATTTCCTCGCTTGAATTCTATAAATCCGGCCGGTTTGACGACATTTTGCTGCAATGTGTGGAAAAATACGACGAAATCATGGAAGTCATGCTGAAATCGCTACGCGAGGAACGGCGGGCGACCTATTCGATTTTCCTGCCGATTTCGCAGAAAACCGGTCGGGTGCTGTATGTGCCGGTGAAGGCGGTCGATGCGGCTGCGGGCACGATCACCTATGACGACGAGGATGGCGAGGAAGTGACCACGCTTGTCACCGGCGGGCGGGTGAAATTGCAGTGGAAGCCGGATTTCGGTGCCCGCTGGGCGGCGCTCGGTGTCGATTTCGAGATGTACGGCAAGGACCATTCCACCAACACGCATATCTATGACAAGATTTGCCGGATTCTGGGCGTGCCCGCACCGGCGCATTATGTCTACGAGATGTTTCTGGACGACAAGGGGCAGAAGATTTCCAAGTCCTCGGGCAACGGGATTTCCATCGACGAGTGGCTGACCTATGCCAGCGCCGAGAGCCTGTCCTATTTCATGTACCAGAAGCCGCGCACGGCCAAACGGCTGTATTTCGACGTGATCCCGAAAGCGGTGGACGAGTACCACCAGCAGTTGCGCGCCTATCCGGCGCAGGACCTGAAGGCGCAGTTGAACAATCCGGTCTGGCATATCCACAACGGCAACCCGCCCGAAAGCGATATGGTGGTGCCGTTTTCCATGCTGCTTAATCTGGCATCCGCATCGAGTGCGGAGAACAAGGAACAGATGTGGGGATTCATCCGCAAATACGCGCCTGATGCAACACCCGAAACCCATCCGGGGCTGGATGCGGCGGCGGGCAATGCCGTGCGCTATTTCCATGATTTCGTGAAGCCGACGAAGGTGTATCGTGCGCCGAACGAACAGGAACGTGCGGCGCTGGAGGATCTGGCGGAACGGTTGCGCGGATGGGGCGGCGAGGCGGATGCGGATGCCTTGCAGACGCTGGTTTTCGCGGTCGGCAAGGACCACGGATTCGAGCCGTTGCGCGCCTGGTTCGGGGCGATCTACGAGGTGTTGCTCGGTGCCTCGCAAGGGCCGCGGTTTGGCGGGTTTATCGCGCTTTACGGTGTGGAGCAGACGGTGGACCTGATCGAAAAGGCACTGGCGGGGGCGTTTTTGCGCCAATAGCGCCTGCGTTCCGATTTTTCCGGTTTTTTGTTAACCTGCGCTTAACCCCTGCGTGGTATCCATAGGGCTACCGCGGGTATTTCTGCGGCTTTTCTCGAGAATTTACCAAATCAGCGCCCTCGCTTCGAGGGGACCCTTTCCGTGTGGGCGCCGTGGCGATCAACAGGGGATTTTTGCTTATGAATATGGTGGTTACCGACGGGATTGACCTGATGCCTCCGGCGTTTGTGGACGGGTTGCTGGACTGGTCCAGCACGGATGGAACGCCGAGTTCGCCGAGTTATGACGGGGCGGCGAATGCGGCGATTGTGACGGCGGATCCGGACTTTGGCGATTGTCTGGAGGTTCAGACGGTGAGCGATCCGCTGAATCTGCGCTACAAGGGCGAGGTGCCGGTGTTTGCCGGTGGATATATCGAGATTTCGGCGCGGATCAAGGTGATGAGCGGGGCGTTTCCCTCGGCGCGGATTGCGGCATGGGCCGGTGGTGCGGGCGGCGTGCATCTGGGCGGGCTGACGGAGGTCGGGCCGAGCAATACGATGAACACCTACGGGCGGGTCTATACCGTCAAGGCGATTGTCGGATCGGGCAACCGCACGGGGGTCGATATGGTCTGGGGGACCGCGCCGGTTTACGGGCATTTCGGGCTGGACCTGACCGGAGCGGTCGGCGCGGTGGTGCGGATCGAGTCGGTGGAAATCCGGGATGTGACCTCGTATTTCCATCGCAAGATGATGGACTGGGTCGATGTGCGGGATTACGGCGCGATCGGGGACGGGGTGACGGATGATATCGACGCCTTCGAGGCGGCGGATGCGGCGGCGAGCGCCTCGGGCCGCGCGTTGCTGGTGTCGGAGGGGCAATATTACCTGAGCCGCAATGCGACGATCAATGCGCGCTGCCGTTTCGAGGGGACGCTGGTGATGCCGGCGGGCAAGCGGCTGATGCTGACCGACAACTTTGCGCTGGCCCCCTATGTCGATGCGTTCGGTAACGAGGTCGAGGGGTTCAAGCGGGCGTTGCAGGCGCTGTTCAACTATACCGACCACGAATCGCTGGATATGGGCGGGCTGCGGGTGCAGCTGGATGCGCCGGTCGACGTGCAGGCGGTGGTGGGCAACAAAACCACCTTTGCCAACCGGCGGGTGTTGCGCAACGGGCAGCTGGAGGCGAATCCCTCGGCCGGATGGGATACGGAGTTCAACACGGCAACGGCGAATTATTCCGCCAGCGATCCGCTGGCGCTGACCAATGTGAGCGGGATCGCGACGATTCCCGTCGGCTCGCTGGTGGTAGGGGCCGGCGTCGGGCGCGAGGTCTATGTTACGGGCAAGGACGACGCGGCGGGGCGGATTACGCTCAGCCAGCCGCTGCATTCGGCGCCGGCGTCACAGACCTATACGTTCAAGCGGTTCAAGTATCTGCTGGATTTCTCGGGGTTTGATTCCGTGCAGCGCTTCCAGATCGAGGATATCGAGTTCGGCTGTTTCGGCAAGGCCAGCGGCGTGATGCTGGCGAAGGACGGGCTGGCCTGGCACATCCGCGACTGCTGGTTCACCAAGCCGAAGGACCGCGGGATTACCTCCATTGGCAAGGGGTGCAACGGGATGGCAATCGATTCGAATGAATTCCTGTCGAACGAATACAATACGCTGGTGCAGTATCGCTCCAGCATCTGTTTCAATACCAACAGCAACGACATCAAGGTGCGCAACAACCGCGCGGTGCGGTTCCTGCATTTCGGCGTGCTGAACGGTGGCGGGCATATCATTTCGGGCAACCATTTCTGGCAGGGGGATGGCTCGGTCGACGGGGAACGCTCGGCCGGGATCGTGCTGACGCAGAAAAGCTGCAAGACCGCCTATGTGGGCAACTATGCGGACAATGCCTGGCTGGAGCTGAACAACGAGCATGACGTGAAGAGCAATGCCACGGCGACGACGCGCGGCTTCGGGACCCTGACGGTGACGGGGAATATTTTCACCGCCGGAAGTGTGCCGCCGTGGTTTACCTATATCCGGCTGGCGCCGTTCGGGAACAACCACCGGATCGACGGGATTTCGGTGATCGGCAATACGTTCAAGACCATTGGCGGCTCGACCATTGACCGGATCGAGGGGGTGGATACCACCGAAGGGACGTTCGATATGGCGGCGGCGAAGGGGCTGATGTTCAGCGGCAATTCCTATGACGCGGTGGCGAACCGGACCGAAAGCCCCGTAGTGGCGCGGGTGGCGCAGGCGGGGCTGTCGGCGGGCTGGTCGGTGGACCTGTCGGCGCGGCTGCCGTTTGGCGGCGATGTGCTGGGGGTCGATTATGTGACGCCGCAGGGGGCGGTGGTCAACGGGACCGGTGCGACACATTTCGGGGCGGCTGTGGCGAGCGCGACGGGCAGCGTGGTCTCTATCGGTTGGTCGGAGCCGGTGTCGGGCACGGTGCAGGTCAGCGCGCGCGCCGATCTGGCGGCGTAACTGCGGGGTTTGGTTTTTGGGGAAAACGGGTTTAGGGTTGAGTCGAAGGAGGCTGCCATGACGACTATTTCCAAAGACCGGACCGTGCAAACGGTGATCACGACCTTCGAGGTAAACCCCGGAACCTGTCAGGATTTGCTGGAGGAACTGTCGGCGCTCTGCGACGAGGTGATCAGCAAACAGGAGGGGTTTATCTCGTCGGCGCTGCATGTGAACGACGCGCAGACGCGGATCGCGAATTACTCGCAATGGGAGCGGCGGGAGGATTTTCAGGCCATGCTGCGTTCGGATGAAATGCGGGCGCGGAGCCGGAAGATCAACGAGATGTGCAAGAGCTTCGAACCGGTGTTGTATGACGTGGTGTATTGCCGGTGAGGGAGCGGTTATCGGTGGGTAGGGTGCGGGGGGCCGCGCGCCGTTCGGGCGTTTTCACAAGCGGGTCGTGTGGGTTGAGGGTGGATGGTGCGTGGGGACCACGCACCCTACGGTTGGTTTGGGCGGGCTATCAGACCTTACCCCCGCCGTTTCGCCTTGCCCTTGACCACCGTGGTCCCTGCCCTGCCGGCCGTTGACCGGCCCCTTGCCTTCACCGCTTCGTCTCCTGCGGCCGCTATTGCCGACTGTCTGGCCAGCGGGTCGTCGTGGACGGCCAGATCTACGGCCTCCAGACGGCGGACCTCGTCGCGCAGGCGGGCGGCTTCTTCGAATTCCAGGTTCTCGGCGGCTTTGCGCATGTCCTTGCGCAGGCTTTCCAGATGGGCTTGCAGGTTGGCGCCGACTCTGGCCTTGTCGATTTTGGCGGTGACGCGGGACATGTCGGTGTCGGCGGGGAACAGGCCCTCCATCACATCGTCCACGTTCTTTTTGATGGTGGTCGGGGTGATGCCGTGCGCCTCGTTATAGGCGCGCTGTTTGGCGCGGCGGCGGTTGGTTTCACCAATGGCGCGGTCCATCGAGCCGGTGATCCTGTCGGCATACATGATAACCCGCCCGTCAACGTTGCGCGCCGCGCGGCCGGTGGTTTGCACCAGCGAGGTTTCGGAGCGCAGGAACCCCTCCTTGTCCGCATCCAGAATGGCGACCAGACCGCATTCGGGGATGTCCAGACCCTCGCGCAGCAGGTTGATGCCGATCAGCACATCGAAAGCCCCGAGGCGCAAATCCCGCAGGATCTCGATCCGTTCCAGCGTGTCGATGTCTGAGTGCATGTAGCGCACGCGGATGCCCTGTTCGTGCAGGTATTCGGTCAGGTCCTCGGCCATGCGTTTGGTCAGGGTCGTGACCAGAACCCGCAGACCCTTTTCGGCAACGATGCGGATTTCCGACAGCAGGTCGTCCACCTGTGTTTCCACGGGGCGTATCTCGATTTCCGGGTCGAGCAGGCCGGTGGGGCGGATGATCTGTTCGGCGAAAACGCCGCCGGATTGTTCCAGCTCCCACTTCTGCGGGGTGGCGGAAACAAAGACCGATTGCGGGCGCATGGCGTCCCATTCCTCGAATTTCAGGGGGCGGTTGTCCA
>CAZDLV010000067.1:0-10798 GCA_964506345.1 uncultured Rhodobacterales bacterium
CTGGCCCTGATTTATCCGGGCAGACCCGTGAAAACAGGTATAATCTGGACATTTAACGCAAAATTTATGGATATTCCACGGATTGTGACCGATGCGGCATTATCCCGGGCCGCTGCTTCTTGACGCTTCTGCGCGCCATACATAGTTTACCGGCAAGCTAACATTTTTTCAGGAGAGCCAAATGGCCACCGTTAAAGTTACAGACAGCACATTCGAGGCTGAAGTGTTGAAATCGGACGTTCCGGTAATCGTTGATTTCTGGGCGGAGTGGTGCGGCCCGTGCAAACAGATCGGTCCGGCCCTGGAAGAGCTGTCCACCGAATACGAGGGGAAAATCAAGATCGCCAAGGTTAATGTCGATGAAAACCCCGGCACTCCCAGCCAGATGGGCGTGCGTGGCATTCCGGCGCTGTTTATGTTCAGCGGCGGCAAGGTGATTTCCAATAAAATCGGCGCGGCCCCCAAAGCAACGCTCAAAGGCTGGATCGACGAAAACGTTTAGTAACGTCAACGCTTGCTTCGGGGATTGCGGTCTGGCCGCGATCCCCCTTTTTTCGGACTCTCTTCGGTATTTTTAGGCGCATATCCGTTGGAAAACCTGAACGTCGCCCTGTTTGAAATGATAAATGCCCCCGCCGACCCGGGTGTGCTGGTGCCGTTATTTGCCAAGGTTTTGGCAATATGAACGATCTATATCGTTGCGATCTGGATGATTGTTGCGTGGGTGCGCAGCGCGCGAATTTTCCGGTTCGCGTTGCTGGACGGCGCGGTATCTATCGCCATCGGCTTGGGGATCAATCGCGGAATCGGGCTGCTCTGGACCCATCCGCGCCCTTTCGCAATGGGCCTCGGCAACCAGTTGCTGCCGCACGGCGCGGATTCATCTTTTCCAAGCGACCACGGTACGTTGATGTTTGCCTTGGCACTTTCGCTGTTGTTTAACAAAGACGCACGAAAGTGGGGAGCAACAATGTTGGCCGTGGCGTTTGGTGTCGCATGGAGCCGGATTTACCTGGGCGTCCATTTTCCGGCAGACATGGCCGGGTCATTTGTTGTTGCAACAGCCAGTGCCGGTTTGGTGGCCGTTCTGTCAGGGTTCGTCTTGCAACCGGCCTATCCGATGATCCTCGGTTGGTACGAAACCATATTGCGCCGGTTGCATTTACCGGTTTCGGCATTTCCGCGAGCGCAATAACCCGTCGTTTCACATCTACGGAACGGCGGCGATCGAGGTTACCTCGCTTATCGGAACGGTCACACCGCCCTGCAACACCAGCGTCGCCGGCTGTGCGCCGATATTCACACCGGTCACCACATCGAATGCCTTGGCCGGCGTGGTTTGCAATACCTGACCCTTGCGTGAACTTTCCACCTCGAACAGATAGGAGCCGGGCGGAGTATTGTCGGGGTTTGCAGAATTACCGCGCCAGATAATCGTGCTGTTCGAGACCGGAAATGCTTGACGATCCACCTCGACACCGGCGGTGTCCCGAACGACCAGAATACTCGAATCCGCGCCAGGAGCGACCGAAACCGAAAGCGGTTTCGGCGCGCCGGAAAATGTCGTCGCGCCTGTATGCCCGACCTGTTTTCCGATCAGGTTCCCGAGCGAAAGGTTGCCACGCGCACTATCGGCGCCGAGCAGTTTACCGAGCTTGTCGTTCATCTGGACTTGTTGTTCAACCGAAGAAAAGCTTGCAAGCTGGGCGACAAATGCCGTGGAATCCATTGGTTTCATCGGGTCCTGATTGCGCATCTGGGCCGTGAGCAACGTTAGAAACGTGTTGAAATCACTACCCGGACCCTTGGCCCTTTTGTCGATTTCCGTCTGGTTCGGACGAGTCGGCGGGGTTGCGGCGAGTTTGGAAACTACAGTAGTCATCAAGGCTCCTTCAAAGACGTATGTCGAGACCGGAGATTTGCACCGGTCGGACGTATTGTTGCGGTTCTTGCCGAAATTCCGGAATCTCGACAAATTCACCGGTATCATCGCGCTGGAACCCGGGCCCACCGGACGGGTGATCGTTTTGCGAAAAGGATAGCGAGGTTTGCGTAAACCCGCTGCGGTTCAACTCGCGCGACAAGACCTCGGCGTTTCGGCGAAAAAAATCTGCCATGTCGGGCTTGTCAGCAACGATCCGGGCGTTGATTCCGGTGTCTGTATGCGTAATGGAAATCGTTAATCGCCCCAGTTCAGGTGGATCGAGACGAATATGGACCGGTCCGTCAGGAAGGGCCGTTATAATCGTCGCAATGTGCTGGAAAACGGGAGGGGCCGGCGGTGGTATCACATGCCGAACCTTTGCGATTTCGGATGCAGGCGCCGTCAGAAATTGTGCGGGCATTCCAGACTTTGGCGTCAGGTCCGGTATATCCGTTTTTCCGGCATCCGGCATATCGGGCGCCGCACGGCGCAAACCGGATTTTGCGACACCGGAAAATAGCGTGTCTGGACCATCCGGCGACCCGCTACGCTGGCTGACGGCCGGTAACCCCGTGTCGGAAAATTGCGGATCGCCGCCTGTTGGCAACAGAGGCGGCGCCACCGCACCGTCGCTGGCGATATTCGCGCCCGACGGAATCGCTTTGACAGCCGGAAGTGGCGGCTCACCGGCGGCGCCGGTAGTCGAAAGGGCGGACGGTCGTTGAACAACGTCAGTGCCAACTTGCGGCGCCACCGGTTTCGGCAACGGTGATACAGTAGACGCCCCAGGTTCACCCGACACCGGTATTTCCGGCGAAACCCCGGGGTTTTGTTGTTCGTCTACGCCGTTCAGGATCTGTTTTGGTGTTTGCGGGGGCGAAAGAACGATGACGCTGGCCGGAATGCCGCTATCCGGCGGTGTTTCCGCTTTCTTTTTTTCAGGATACAACGCTACCGGCACCGGATTTTCAAGGGACGTTATATCGGGTTGACCGATCGACCGTTGCGGCACCGGTATTTTGTCGGGGGACACATCAAACGGACCGGTGTTTTTTTCGCGCGGGTTCTGTGCATCGGGTTGCGTCGCCAGACTGAACTCCTGACTGTGCGGCGTGCCTGTCTTTGCGGCTTTCGCGACCGGTTGATCAACGGTCGGCGCTTCGATGGAATCTGAAACCGGAATAAGCATAAAGCGGATCTCTCTCTCGTTTCTTCCCTTATTTCGCCAAATAGTTACGAATTCTTTACCGCCGGCATGAAATAGTCGCCCAACAAAAAAGGAGCACTTATGAAATTATCGACCGGATTTTCCGACGTTCCCGCCCGCAGCCTACAAAAACCGGAAGCGTTGCAAACCGCAGCCCGCGCCCTGGAAGCACAGTTTCTTGCCGAAATGTTGAAAGCGTCGGGTGCGGGAAAGTCGCGGGCGACATTTGGCGGGGGTGTCGGCGAGGACGCATTCGCCGGCCTGCTGGTCCAGAAACAGGCGGAGCTGATGGCCGAAAAGGGCGGGCTTGGTCTGACCGAAAACATAGTGAAAAGTCTAATGAACCGGGATAGCCATGCTTGACGCATCGATAACGCGGCATCGTATCCGAAAGCTGCACAAACTTCTTGAACAAGAGCGTGCCATGCTCGGGACCGGTTCGCTGGCGAACTTGCCGGACGTGGTCAAGCAGCGCGAGTTCGTATTTGAAAAACTTCGCGGGTCGGATCTTACATCCGGGGAATGGAGCCGGATCCGGTCCGCCTTTGCGAAAAACAGCCGGATGTTGCTGGCATTCGAAGACGGGCTTGTTCGGGCAGGAAACCTGCTGGATGGCGCGGATAAAACTCCCTTATACACCTATAATGCCGCTGGCAGACGGGTCAATCTGGGCTTTGACAAAACGTAGGGATATCGGGCGATACTCCGCGACCAGTGCGCCAGCCGCCTGTTCCGGTTTCCTGTGATTTTCGATTTAGGGGCTATCGAGTATTTGCGAAAACCGGTTTGCCAGCACCTTGCTATCCGTCAAAACTGTTTGTGTCTCGGCAAGAGACATTCCGGAATCCGCGCCCACACTATCTGTGGGCGGAAAACTGTCCGTATTGGCCAGAGGACTGTGAATAAATTGTTGAAGTATTTTTTGCGCAAAACCGTCCCTGCGGGCAGCGTCTATCCAATCGCCCAAATACCACGCCGCGTCGACGGAAATTTGTGCGTCGGGTGATTGCGCGGACAATATTGCATACGCCTGCTTGAAATCGGACACTTGCAACAATGCCCGAATTCGCAAAATATTCGCGTCTTTCGTATCGAGGGACTGCAACACGTCAAGCGCCCCTTCTGGCTGGAATGACTCCAGTTTAGCGCGGGCGAGGAGAACGATCGTCGCCGGATCGGCCCGGGCGTCCGGAAATTGCAGCAGCTCGATCGCGAGATTGGGAAGCCCTGCGGCTATCACCTGTCGGGCCTCGGTGCGGATTGTTTTCGCAAATGCCCGGGGTGGAACAAGAAATTTCTGGAATGTCGTGACTGCGTTGATATATCCGATCAACCCATCTGTCTGTGGCGACATATCACCCAGAATTTGTGCAATGACCTGGCGATAGTCCTTGGCACTATCCGGTTCGACCGCCACCGCGGCAGCGAGCAGATCCAATGCCGCACGACCGCTGGAACGTTTGGCCATCCACAAAGCCTCCAGCTGGCGAAGGTCGATACCGATGGGCGTACCACGCATTTCATCGGCCGCAGCGCCAAGATCGTCAATCAACGAAGGCGGTGCGGTCTCGGTGCTGTCCAGCAGCATCCGGGCCATATCTACCAGCGCGAGGTTGGAAACTTCGGTGCCGGATTGCGAAAGTTTCTCGAAAATTTGCATGGCATCGGCGATTTTGCCGTCGTTCAGGGCGATCCGCGCCAAATTCAGGTCCTGATATTCCCCCTGATCGCCCGGCGCACGTTCCAGAATGTCTGTTGAAAGGCGGGCATTTTCGTCCTGCCCCCTGTCCGAAAATGCGGCCGAAAGCCGGGGGCCAAGTATTTTCCTTAGATCCGGCGGCAAATCCGCAAAGGCCACGAGGACAGATGCCGGATCGGATATTTTGAATGATACGTCAGGATACGCCGCAACAACCGCCCACAGGCCGGCAACACCGCTACAATGTTTTGCCCTGGCCAGAACTCCGGTCGGCGGAACGGAAAGTTCGTCCACCGTAGCGGCCAGTTCTGACAGAAGCGCGGCATCGGATATCGTGTCGCCAAAATCGTTCAGATAGCTTTTCGCCTCTATGCCAAGCCCGTACCGGATATACAGCCGGACAAGGTCCCGTGCGACAGCCGGATCGGGGCGGTCGAATTCCCGCAAAAGACCGGTGCGCAATGTTGCCAGCTCGCGCGAAAAATCGGTTCCGGAACCCCATGCGGGAACATTCAGGCGTTCGGCGTCGGGACAATATGCCCGGGCCTGATTTTCGGGGATCGTAAAATCCGGGCTGTCCCGGTCGAAAATGTTCGTCACCTGAAATTGCCGGCCATCGGCGGGGGGGGTCGTCGGAACGGCCTGTTCGACGCTGGTATCGGCGATATTGGTTGCAAAGTCTTCTTGCACCACCAAGCCGGAAGATTCATGGCCTGGCGGGGTTTCCGCTTGCGGTGGTTGCGCAAAATCGACCAGACCCTGCTCGGCGGCCATTGTAAGTTGCTCCAGTAATCTTTCCTGTGCGCCATTGACCCCGGCTGTCACCGTACCCGTTGCCGGAATTTCCCGGGCAGGAGCATCGGCCGGCAATTCCCCGACTTCGGTCTGGCCGAAGGAAGACTGCGGAACAGGCGGGCGGGTGCCTTCGCTGCCGACAATCACGGCAGGCGATGGTATCGCGGCGGGCAGGATCGGGGACGCGTCGCGCGGATCTGTATCCGGTGACGGGGCTGGCGGGGTTTCGGGGTCGTATACGTTTGCAGCATTTACCGGATCCGGCATCGGTACGGCGAGAACGGTCTTTATATCGATCACAATAAATTTGCCGGCGTAAGGGAACGCCGTGACCTTGCATTCGCAACCAAGGCCAAGCGCAAGGGTCGCGCCATCCGGACCGGACGCTTGACTGATACCGGTCAGGCGTTGGCGCGAGATCCTTGCAAATACCGCCGAGGTGTCGAACGACAGGTTTTCCCCGTTTATGCTTAATGATGCCGACCCGGATTGCTGCAAAAGACCCCATTCGAGAGTCGGATCCACTTGCAACACAAGACGGGTATACCCCTTGTGTTCGCCCGACGTAACCGCGATTGGCGCAGCGAATGCGGGGGCCGAAAAAGCCAGTAACAAGACGATTGCAGCCAGACGATTCATGCCGCCACACGTTGTTTCGTTTCTTTCAACGCCTGCTCAAGCTCGTCGAAACTGGGCCGCAAATGCCCCGGCGAATTTTGCCTGCCGACCTCGATGCATATGTTGGGCGAATGGCTGTAAAGGCTGGCCACCAGAACCTCGCGGATCAGAAAGTAGAAATTCTGGTCCTCCTGTATTGTTGCCTCGACCTTGGCGGCAAACGGTCCAACGAGACCGTAAGCCAGAAACACCCCGAGAAATGTCCCGACCAGCGCGCCACCGATCATCGCACCGAGGACTTCGGGCGGTTGATCAATCGACGCCATTGTCTTGATCACCCCCAATACCGCAGCAACAATTCCGAGGGCGGGCAACCCATCCGCCATAGTGGTTAACGCATGGCTGGAGTGCAGCGCATGTTCAAGGTGGGACTCGATCCGTTTTTCCAGCACCTCTTCGACCTGATGCGGGTCGTCGTAATTCATCGCCGCAGATCGCAGTGTGTCGCAAATCAGTTCCACGGCTTCTTTATCGGCCTGAATGCGCGGATAGGCCCCGAAAACAGCGGAATCCGCCGGATTTTCTATGTGCTGCTCGATATCTGCCGGGTTTTTTCGCCCGATCCGGATTAACGTAAACATCAGGCACATCAGGTCTTGATAGTCCTGCTGCTTCCACTTCGGCCCCTTGAATACTTTTCCCAGATCCTTGCCGGTGTGTTTTATCGTTGCCACATCGTTGCCGATCACAAATGCCCCGATTGCGGCGCCGCCGATAACGATCATTTCTGTCGGCAAAGCCTCGAAAATGATTGCCAAGTGGCCGCCGGCAAGCGCATAGCCGCCAAAAACCATTACAAAAATTATTACTATTCCCAGAATTCCGGTCATGTGCGTTGCCTCGGTGTCGGTATGGTCGCCGCAAACTATGAGGGCGCAACAGTTAACATGACGCTAATTTTTTGCCGCTATCAGGATTATTCTGTTGGCGCGCGCGCATTTCGCCCGGCCATGACCACGCTGATCGAATAGGCCTTTTCGGCCGGCATGGCGGACATAATTCCCGCGGCCGCTTTGGGTTGCATCCGCGATAGAAAACCGGCCGCAAAGGTCATGTCCATCGCGGAAAAAACGCCGGCGGCATCCTTGGGTTTCATATTTTCGTATACGGCGGTCAGCCGGTTAAGGTCGTTTTCTGCCGCATTGTCGGCAATTGCCAGCGTTGCCGCCAGTTTTTCCTGCGCCTGCGTCAGCGCCTGCATTTCCGCAGCTATCCGGACCTCGACAGCGTCAAGCGACAGGCGCCGCTCGGACAGTTTTTGTTCGCGACCGGCTATTTGTTCCTGCCGTTGTTTGAGGGTGGCAAGAAGCGACCCCATATCCGGCGGCGTTTCGCAAACCTGTGAATCCTGCGTCGCGATACCGGAAGCGGATGCGTTTGCAACCCCGGCCAGCGCCATCCCCTGCGTGCCAAGACGCAGCATCGCCGAAATGACAAATCCCGCGAGTATCAACTGAACCGGGCCGAATCCTGAAACAGAAAGTTTTCGCATCTTGCTAACCCGCCCGCCGGGATTTTGCCGGTTTTCGACGTGGTTTCGGCTTTTCCTCGACCTCGCTGCGTTCATGCAACGTTGCCAACAACAGTTCCAGCCGGCCCGCCGCGATTTCGGCACGGGCCGTCATGGCGACCAGTTCCTTGGCCGAGGCGCCGGAAACCCTGCGTGCAGCATCGACCGAGGTTTTCATCTCGTCGACCTGACGGGAAAGCGCCGAAATCGCGCCCCCCAGTCCGGTATCGAGATCGGTCAGCCCCTTGATCCGTCTGGACAAAACATAACAGTAAATTGCCGCAGCCGATGTTGACGCCAGCAGTAGAGCATTTGCAATAAAATCCATTCCGGTTTCCTCTAGTTCAACACAAATTCGGTTATCAGCAAATCCCGGACCTTGTCGGACCCGCTTACAATCTGGACACGGCGCAACATTTGCGCGCGCAAACGGTTCATTGACGCGGGATCTTGCAGTTCGGACTCGGAAATAGCCCGCAGATATGTATTCAAAACGTCCAGTATTCGCGGCATCAAATTCCGGACCTCGTCAGCGGCGGCCGGCGCAACCTCGAGCGATCCACTGAATTTCAGGTGCCGCGCGTTGGCATATTTTCCCAGCGAGATTATCAACGGATCCAATGCCACGAATACCACCGGCTCGCCCGCTGGTGCGCCGGTGTCGCCTGTACCGGCAGGCGCAGCAGCCGAATCGGTTTTCGGCGCAAAAACAAGGCCGGAATATGTCGCGTAAAATCCACCGGATCCCAGTAACAGCGCAGCGATAACCCCGAATAGCAGGGTTTTTTTGCCTTTTTTCGTTGCGGTTGGCATCTCGTCCGTCAGTGCTGCATCAGTCATTTTTTCCCGTCCGGTATTTCCTGTTCTTTCCTTTCATAATCGCGAGGAAGCTAACCAATTATTAATCTTGCGCGATTCATATTGGTTTCCGGAACAGGGGCCAGAACGGCCTCCGCATTTACAAGAGGCATCTCGTGAAGCAATTACTCGGTTCGTGGAACATGCTCCCGGCGCAAAAACAAATCGTTCTGGTTCTGGCGGTTCTGGCCAGTGTCGTCACGGTGTTCGGGCTTGTCCGGCTGGCGGTGAAGCCGCAGTTAACGGTGCTGTATTCGGGACTGGACGTCACCACACTGAACGAAATCGTGACGGCGCTCGACAAAAACGGCACTATTTACGAGGTGCGCGGCAACGCGGTCTATGTGGCAGACACGCAGCGTGACCGGACGCGGCTGGCGTTGGCGGGTGACGGTCTGCCGTCGAACGGAATAAGCGGGTACGAGCTGCTGGACGGGTTGTCCGGTTTCGGCACCACTTCGCAAATGTTCGATGCCGCGTACTGGCGCGCCAAAGAAGGTGAACTGGCCAGAACGATTCTCGCGACGCCCGGGCTGTCCATGGCGCGGGTACATATCGCCAATCCGGTAAGCCGCCCGTTCGAACGCGGGGCCAAACCCACCGCGTCGGTCACGGTATCGACCAAAAACGGCGCGCTGACCGTTCGGCAAGCCGAGGCCCTGCGGTATCTGGTTGCCGCAGCTGTTTCGGGACTTGCGCCGGATCAGGTAACGGTAATCGACACGACCTACGGGGTGATTCTGCAACCCGGTCAGGACGGCGGGGGCATGCGCGGGGCAGACAAGCTGGATGCGCGCGCCGAGGCTTTGCGTGCAAATGTCGAGCGTTTGCTATCGGCGCGCGTCGGGCGCGGAAACGCAATTGTCGAAGTGATGGTCGAAGCCCGGACCCAGACAGAAACGGTGACGGAACGGACACTGGACCCCAACGGCGCGGTCCCTGTCAGTTCGCAAACCGAAAACAATACCGAAAACAGCCGTGGCGGTGCCGGCAATGCGGTCACGGTGGCATCCAACCTGCCCGATACGGGAAACGCAGGCGGGTCCGGGACGACCAGCAGGAATTCGGTGCAGTCGCGCGAAGTGACAAGTTACGACGTGTCCGAAACCGTGCGCGAACGCATCAGCAAACCCGGCGATATCGCGCGCCTGACTGTCGCCGTTATCGTTAACGGGGTGTACGAAAACGATGCAAACGGCAACCCTGTATATACGCCACGCTCGGCAGAGGAATTGTCGGCGTTCGAGGCATTGGTGAAATCTACCGTAGGGTTTCGGGCAGAACGCGGCGATGTCGTTACCATCGAATCGCTTCAGTTCACATCGCCGCCGGAACCCGGGACAACGGCAACTGCCGGTGGCGCATTTTCAAGCTTGATCCCGAACGCCCCGATGCTGGTCAAAATCGCCCTGCTGGGGATGATCGCAACCGTTTTGGGACTGTTTGTTATCCGCCCGATCCTGAAAAATCCGTCGCCGCAGTTCGCCAGACTGGCCGAAGACAAGATGCGCGAGTTGTCCGGGCCGGAAAGTATTATCGACGGCTCGGCACCTGTGGATAATGCATCCGTGCCGGCACTGGAACAGCCATCCAGCGATCCGGTCGACATTCTACGCGACACCATTGCACGCAGATCGGATGAGTCGGGTCATCTGTTGCGTAGCTGGATGGAATCCGAACCCGACAACCACGAGGAGGTGCCCGGATAATGTCCGCAATCAAACTGGAGGAATTCGCACAGGAAATAGTGCCCGGAGCCGGCGCGCGCGTTGTTCGCGACGAAGATATTGCCACCATCCGGACCGAGTCTTTCGAAAACGGTATCCGCGAAGGCGCGCGGGCGGCCAGCGAAGCATTTGCACGCACACACAGTGAAATGGTGGCGCGGATCCACGAAGTCATAGCGGATGCGTATTTCTCGCGCGAGGCAGCGCGAACTGCCGCCGTCGTGTCGCTGCATTCGCTGGTAACAACATTGGTTGAAACGCTTGCGCCGGCACTTTGCCGCGCCGGTTTGTCCGGCGAAATCGCCGACACGGTGCGGCGCACCGTACTGGAGTCGCCGGATGACACGTTGTGCATTTTCGTACCACCGGAAAGCGTCGCAGAGATCGGCGAACTATTCAC
>CAZDLV010000068.1:0-10524 GCA_964506345.1 uncultured Rhodobacterales bacterium
GATCGTCTGGACCGAGGCAACCGACCGCGCCGAAGCGATTTCCGCCATGGACGATGCCACCTATCTGGCCGAGCTGCGCCCCCGTTTCGGCGATTTCCTCGGGGAAATAGCGCTGGCGGGCAAGCGTTTCGCCTATCCGCTGGACCTGACACTGGCGCAAGCCTTCACCGCCGAACGGGTGGCGCTGGCGGGGGATGCGGCGCACGGTGTGCATCCGCTGGCGGGTCAGGGGCTGAACCTCGGCCTGCGCGATGTGGCGGCGCTGGCGGAAACGCTGGTATTGGCGGCAAGGCGGGGCGAGGATATCGGCTCGGCCGTCACGCTCGATGCCTATGCCCGCTGGCGGCGGACGGATACGGCAACGCTGGTCGGCTCCACCGATACGATCAACCGGATTTTCTCCAACGACAACCCGTTGCTGCGGCTGGGCCGCGATCTGGCGCTGGGCGCTATCAACACCATGCCCCGCCTGCGGCAATCCCTGATCCGCGAGGCGGCGGGGCTGACCGGTGATTTGCCGAAATTGATGCAGGGAAAACCTGTCTGAATTCTGCACATTATGGTATGGTCCCGAAAAAACGAGGGAGAAACCATTATGGAAATCGTGAAATTCTTTCATTTTATCGGCCTGATGCTCGGCGCGGGCGCCGGATTCGGCACGCTGGGTGTGGCTATCGCACAAAAGAAGCTCGGCGGCGGGCCACCGCCCGATGCGATTAAAAAGATCAAACCGGTCCTCGGTATGTTCGGCCTGTCGGGTATCGTGCTGCTGTGGCTGACCGGCGTTATCATGGTCGGTGGTATTGATCCGGCACAACTCGGCGCCCTGTTCACTACGAAACTCGTCGTGGCGGGTGCGATGCTGCTGATCAGCCTGTGGCTGATGTATCAGGGCATGAAAGCCGCCAAAAGCGGCACACCGCCGCCGTCCTACATGGACAAACTCGGACGCACCTCGGCGGTTCTGTCGATTGTGGCCGTGGCGCTGGCGGTGGCTGTTTTCGGCTGAATTATCGGGCTTGAAGGCCCCTCGGGAATATGCTCACCTTGCGTCAGGAAACCGGCGCAAGCGCCACCGAGCAAAGGATCCCCGACATGCCGAATACCGACCTGAAATCCCGCCTCAAAGACCCCTCGCTGCTCTGCACGCAAGCCTATGTCAACGGTGCATGGGTGGATGCCGACAGCGGCAAAACCTTCGACGTCATCAACCCGGCGCGCGGCGATGTGATCTGCACCGTGCCGGACATGACAGCGGCCGAGACCGCCCGCGCCATCGACGCCGCCTATGCCAGCCAGAAGGCATGGGCCGCACGCACCGGCAAGGACCGCGCCGCCATCCTGCGCAAGTGGTTCGACCTGATGGTGGAAAACGCCGACGACCTCGGGATGATCCTGACGGCCGAAATGGGCAAACCCTTCCCCGAGGCCCGCGGCGAGATCCTTTACGGCGCCTCCTTCATCGAGTGGTTCTCCGAAGAGGCCAAGCGCATCTACGGCGAGACCATCCCCGGCCATCAGGAAGACAAGCGCATCCTCGTGCTGAAACAGCCGGTGGGGGTTGTGGCCTCGATCACGCCGTGGAATTTCCCCAATGCCATGATCGCGCGCAAGGTCGGGCCGGCGCTGGCGGTGGGCTGCACGTTTATCTCCAAACCGGCCGAGGACACGCCGCTGTCGGCGCTGGCCATGGCGGTGCTGGCGGAACGCGCCGGTGTGCCTGCGGGGGTTTTCTCGGTCGTCACCTCGACCAACAGCCCCGAAATCGGCAAGGAATTCACCTCCAACCCCAAGGTGCGCAAGCTGACCTTTACCGGCTCTACCGAGGTCGGGCGGATCCTGCTGCGCCAGGGGGCAGACCAGGTGATGAAAATGTCGATGGAACTGGGCGGCAACGCGCCGTTCATCGTATTCGACGACGCCGATCTGGATGCGGCGGTAGAGGGGGCGATGATCTCCAAATACCGCAACAACGGCCAGACCTGTGTTTGCGCCAACCGGATTTATGTGCAGGAAGGGGTTTACGATGCCTTTGCCGAAAAACTGGCGGCGGCGGTTGCGAAAATGAACGTCGGCGACGGTTTTGACGAGGGCGTCACCACCGGCCCGCTGATTAACGAAGCGGCGGTGGACAAGGTGCAGGAACACATCCGCGACGCCACCGCCAAGGGCGCCAAGGTTGTGACCGGCGGCCACCGCCACGCGCTGGGCGGCACGTTCTTCGAACCCACCATCCTGACCGGCGTGACCCGCGACATGCAGGTAACGAACGACGAGACCTTCGGCCCCGTCGCCCCGCTGTTCGCCTTCAAGGACGAGGCCGACGTGATCGAGCAGGCCAACGACACGATTTTCGGTCTGGCCTCCTATTTCTACGCCAACGACCTGAGCCGCGTCTGGCGCGTGGCCGAGGCGCTGGAATACGGCATGGTCGGCGTCAACACCGGCCTGATCTCGACCGAGGTGGCCCCCTTCGGCGGCGTCAAACAGTCCGGCCTTGGCCGCGAGGGATCGCACCACGGGGTGGAGGACTACCTCGAAATGAAATATGTATGTCTAAGCGTATAGCCGATACCTGCGGCTGGGTGGCGCTGGCGGGGGATTACCGGCAACACCCGCCAATGCAGGGTGACCAGACCACCGACTGGGCAATCATCGGCGGCGGATTCACCGGCCTTGCCGCCGCGCGCCGTCTGGCGGAACTGCGCCCTGATAACCGGATTGTCCTGCTGGAGGGCAAGCGGTCGGGACAGGGGGCGACGGGGCGGAATTCGGGGTTTGTGGTGGCCAATGAATCCCCCGGTCCCGCTGCGCTGGCCAGTGCCGACGGGCGCGCGGCCTATGCGGCCCTGCATGCGCTGGACGTTGCAGGGGTTTCGGAACTGACGCGACGGGTGCAACAGCACCGGATCGCCTGTCAGTGGCAGGATACGCCGTCAATCCACGCCGCTGCCAATCCGCGCAATTTCGCCAGTCTGCGCACCCATGCCGCCGCCTTTGCCGAAATGGGGATTGATGCCGAACTGCTGGACGGCGAGGCCCTGCAAGCCCGCCTCGGCACCGGATATTATGCCCTTGGTGTGCAAAGCCGTGGCGGTGCGCTGGTGCAACCGGCGATGCTGGCCAAGGGGCTGGCGGATTGCCTGCCGCAACAGGTGGAACTGTTTGAAAACACCCCCGTCACCGGCATTGCGCCCGACGGGACTGTCACCCATGCGGGCGGCACATTGAAGGCGGCCAAGGTGATCGTGGCGGTGAATGCTTTTCTGCCACGTCTCGGCCTGTATCGTTCGCGCGTGTTTCCGCTGGCCCTGACCGCCAGCCTGACACGGCCGCTTTCCGATGCGGAAATCAGTGTCGCGCCGTGGGGGATACTGTCGCCGCAAGCACTGGGCGCGACGCTGCGGCTGACGCAGGACCGGCGCCTGCTGATCCGCAACACCGCCGAGTACCGCCCGGGCGGCATCAGCACACTCGCCGGATACCGCCGCTTTCACCTTGCGGCCCTGCGCAAACGGTTTCCGTGGCTGGATGACGGCGCGATCGAATACACATGGTCCGGCAATATCGCCGTCAGCCGCAATTCGCGACCGGCCTTCGCGGCAGTTTCCGACCGGATTTATGCCGCCGGATGCTACAATGCCTCGGGTGTGGCGCGCGGCTCGATCATGGGGCGTCTGGTTGCCGATCTGGCGAACGCTGAACCGTCGGAGCTGCTCGATCATGCGCTGTCGCTTGCCCCGCCAACCAACATGCCGCCGCGCCCGTTCATGGACGTCGGGGTCAAGGCGCACATGGTTGTCGAGAGGTTAATGGCGCGCGGCGAAACCTAACGCGAGCGCGAGGCCACCCAGCCGGCGGCGCGGGCCTCGGCCTCGCTACAGAACCAGCGCTCGCCCTTGGATGTGTCGATCCGCGTGCGGTTATACCAACGCCAGTAGGGCAGATGATAGATCTTGCCATTGGCCGAAATATTCCCCTTGATCGGGCACCCCGGGTCCGGCGCGTCCTGCGCTGCGGCCTGCCACATGCCGACGCGGTATTCCCACGGTGGCGTAAATGTCCCGGCCCATACACCCTTGCCCGCCGCCCGCGCCACGCGCTGCTCGCCAATATATGTGTCGGAGTATTTGACAAAGGCCAGCGCCAGCCCCGCATCGACCACGGCCTGCCCGATGTTGGTTCTGCCCACAAAACAGTCGGCAATCAGGCGCCCGTAAAGGTCAAGTTTGTCGCCCTCGCAGCGCACGGTTTTACCACGGGTCAGACGTTCGACCAGAACCTTGCCCTTGGCCCCGCAATCCCAGCGCCGCCCGTTGGCGCCCACACAGGTCTGCGCCAGCTCGAAAGCATCGATCCCCTCGATCCGCACGCGCTGGCCGGCGACGTCCAGCGTGTCGCCGTCAATCACGAAGGCCGGACCCGAGACCGAGACCGCGCCGGCAGCCGAAGCTGTCAACAGGAAAACCAGAATTGCCCCTAAAACCCGCATGTGCCCCCCCGTTAACCTCTGTTAACAGGTGGTTACGCCTGTGCGGGCCTGCAAGCAAGCCGCTATTCCGTTCCGGTTAACGCGTCTTTGCCAAGCTCTTCGGGCCGGAATTCGTAGTGCGCACCACAAAACTGGCAATCGGCGGTGACGATCCCCGCGTCCGTGGTCATGTGGGAAATGTCCTTGGCGGAATAGATCGACATCGCCTGTTTGACCTTCTCCGGCCCGCAGGTGCAGCCGAAATGAACGGTCTGCGGGTCGAAAACGCGCGGCTGCTCGGCGCTGAACAGGCGCACCAGCAGGTCGGTCGGGGAAACATGCGGGCCGATCAGTTCCAGCAATTCCACCGATTCCAGCAGGATCGTGGCGCGGTTCCAGTTTTCCTCGTCCCGCTCGGTCAGGTGCCGCTCGCCACGCGCCGCCTCGCCACCCTTGGGCATATGCTGCAACATCACCGCCCCGCCACGCCAGCCGGCAACACCGCCCGGCAGCGCCGATTCCCCGATTGCCACGGCGAAACGGGTCGGCAGTTGCTCGGACTGCATGAAATACGCCTCGGCGCAGGTGGCAAGCGAGCCGCCCGCCAGCCCCGTGATGCCGGAATAGGGGGTGGTGCCGTCGCCCTGATCCAGCAGAACCGCGAACATGCCCTTGCCCAGCGCCTCGAACGGGGTGCCGTCGTGTTCCGCCAGACGCTCCGCATCGAAACTGGCCCATGCGCGGATGCGGGCCGGTTCGCCCCCGGCCCCGGGGGCATAATAATCGGTGGCGATCAGGCGGATCGGCCCGTCGCCGCGGATCTGCAACGACAGCTTCCAGCGCAACTTGATCGTCTGGCCCATCATGGCGGTCAGCAAGGCGGCCTCGGCCACCAGCGCGGCCACCGGCGCGGGGTAGTTGTGCTGCCCGAGGATTTCCTGCAATGCCCCGTCAAGGCGCACAACCCGCCCGCGCACGTCGGCATTGTCGAGCTGGAACGGCAGGATGGTGTCATCCCAGGTGGTTTTGGCCGCATTGGTCATCGGAATATCCTTGATTTCGGGTCAGGCGGTCAGATAGGCGCTTTGACGCGAAGTTGCAATCACCTCTCTTGTGCGGGCATACAACTAACGGTAAGCATTAGGTATTTGGTAAAGGAGTTTTCAATGGGATTTCCCGGCACATGGATGACCGAAAGCGAAAGCATGATGTATCGCGTCGTGCCGAAATGCGCTTGCTCGACCATCGGGCAAATCATGTATTACGGCGATCACGGCGAATATTTCGACGGGGACATCCACGACGCCAAACGGGGCCTGCACAAATGGGGGATGGAGGGTAGCCGCCCCCTGATCCAGACCCGCGCCCGTGCGCAGGACATTTATGCCTTCACGTCGGTTCGAAACCCCTACACCCGCATCTTGTCGGCATTTTTCGATAAAATCGCCGGCATCCAGCGCAACGGCAAACGCTATCGCGGCAATCTGGTGCCGATGCTGGTGCGCAAATACGGCATCGACGTCGAAGGGGATTTCGACCAGATCGCCAGCTTTCGCCGTTTTTTGCTGTTCGTGCGCGACACCATCAAGTTTCGCAAACCGATGGACCCCGATATCCACTGGTCGGCGATGTCGGGTCATATTTCGACGTTTATTACCAACGGCGGGCGGTTCAGCCGTATCATCTCGACCGAGGATTTCGCCACCGGCATGGGCAAGGTTCTGGCCGAGGTTGACCAGAAACATCCGGTCGATCTGGCATCCATGCCCCGGTTCAATGAATCCGAGGGCCACGGCCCCAAACGCGCCTTTCCGGTAGAGGATTATTTCGACGACCTGTCCATCCACCTGATGTTCGAGATTTACAACCGCGATTTCCGGCTGTTCAAGTACGATCGCGAGCCGGGGCGGGGTGCGCCGAAGAAAGAGATGGACCTGGACGAGATTCACGCAAAACTTAGCGGGCGGTAAGCGGTTCCTGTTCGGGATTCGAGTATTTTTGCAAAAAAGACGGCGATACGAACGGTTTGTTAACCAACGCGCCCTATAACCGCTGTCGCCGGGCTGGACTTAAAACGTTCAAACGGGGTAATCGCGCCGGGCACGCAACATCAACCCATACGATCCGTCCGGTTTCGGGCTGTTCGTCTGGCAAACGACGGCACCGATTGACACCGGTACCGGACAACCGGCGCGATTGCTTCGCCTATCCTCGGTTTGCCTACCCCGCAAACCACACAGGGTTCCACGGCAGAACCTCCCCGAGAATTCACGACAAAATGGTGCGGTTCCGGCTGGATGCCATATTTTTTGTGCGGAAATTCCGGGTTTACGCCCGTTTCGCCCCGATTTGCGCCACGCCCAGAACCTCCAGCACCTTCGCTTCGATCTCGGGGGCGTTCATGCCGGCGGCTTCATACATCGCGGCGGGGGCGTTGTGATCGACAAAGGTATCGGGGAACACCATCGAGCGGAACTTCAGGCCGTGGTCGAATACGCCCTCGTCTGCCAGCAACTGCGCCACATGGCTGCCGAAGCCGCCGATTGCGCCTTCCTCGATGGTGATCAGGGCCTCGTGCTGCGCGGCCAGTTCCAGAATCATGTCGCGGTCCAGCGGTTTGGCGAAACGCGCGTCGGCAATCGTCGGGGTGATCCCCTTGAGCGCCAGCGCCTCGGCCGCCTTCTGCACCTCGGCCAGACGGGCGCCGAAGGACAGGATCGCCACGCGCTCGCCCTGCGCAATCATCCGGCCCTTGCCGATTTCCAGCGGGATGCCGCGTTCCGGCATTTCCACCCCCACGCCCTCGCCACGCGGAAAACGGAAGGCGCTGGGCCGGTCGTCGAGCGCGGCGGCGGTGGCGACCATATGCACCAGTTCGGCCTCGTCCGCCGCGGCCATGACCACGAAATCCGGCAGGTTGGCAAGGAAGCCGATGTCGAAGCTGCCCGCGTGCGTCGGCCCGTCCGCCCCGACCAGTCCGGCGCGGTCGATGGCGAACCGCACCGGCAGGCGCTGGATGGCCACGTCATGCACGATCTGGTCGTAACCGCGCTGCAAAAACGTCGAATAGATCGCCACAAAGGGTTTCATCCCCCCTGCCGCCATACCGGCAGCAAAGGTCACCGCGTGCTGTTCGGCAATACCGACATCGAAACAGCGGTTGGGGAACCGTTCGGCAAACAGGTTCAGGCCGGTGCCGTCGGGCATCGCTGCCGTCACCGCCACGATTTTCGGATCGTCGGCGGCCTCGGTGATCAGGCTTTCGGCAAAGACCTTGGTATAGCTCGGCGCGTTCGAAACCGCCTTGACCTGCTCCCCCGTCGCCACATCGAAACGCGCGCGGGCATGGCCACGGTCGGGGCTGTCCTCGGCCGGGTGGTAGCCCTTGCCCTTTTTCGTCACCGCATGGATCAGCACCGGCCCGTCGGCGCGTTCCTTCACCGTGCGCAGGACCGCCAGCAGTTGGTCCATATCGTGCCCGTCGATCGGCCCGACATAGGAAAAGCCCAGCTCCTCGAACAGGGTGCCGCCGACGGTCATGGATTTCAGCATTTCCTTGGCCCGCCGCGCGCCCTCCTGAAACGGGGGCGGCAGCAGGGAAACCGCACCCTTGGCGGCCGATTTCAGTTCCTGAAAACCGCTTTCGGAATACAGCCGCGACAGATAGGACGACAGCGCCCCCACCGGCGGGGCGATCGACATGTCGTTGTCGTTCAGGATCACAAACATCCGCTTGCCCAGATGTCCGGCCTGATTGAGTGCCTCGAACGCCATGCCGGCGGACATGGCGCCGTCGCCGATCAGGGCAATGGTATCGCCCAGCCCCTCGGGCGTGGTCCCGCCCAGCTCGCGCGCCATCGCCAGCCCCAGCGCCGAGGAAACGGAGGTGGAGCTGTGCCCCGCCCCGAACGGGTCATAGGGGCTTTCGCTGCGTTTGGTAAAACCGGACAGCCCGCCACCGGCCCGCAGGGTGCGGATGCGGTCGCGCCGCCCCGTCAGGATCTTGTGCGGATAGCTCTGGTGCCCGACATCGAGGATAAACTTGTCTTTCGGCGTATCGAACACCGCATGCACGGCGACGGTCAGTTCCACCACGCCCAGCCCCGCGCCCAGATGCCCGCCGGTGACGGAGACGGCGGAAATCGTCTCGGCCCGCACCTCGTCGGCCAGTTGCCGCAGCTCGGCATCGGACAGCGCCTTCATATCGGCAGGGGTGTTCACACGGTCGAGAACAGGTGTTTCGGGGCGGTTCGGCACGGCACTATCCAGATTGACGACTCTAAATCAGGTCGCGCGGGTTATGGTATATCGGGCGGCCTGACGCAAGTTTTCCGCCTTTTCGCCAAAAGGTGCAAGGGCTTCGGTGGCTAATGTGACCAGTTCCGCCGCCCGCGCCTTGGCCCCGTCCAGCCCCAGCAGGGAAACGAAGGTGGCTTTTCCCGCCTCGGCATCCTTGCCGACACGCTTGCCGGTGGTGGCCGCGTCGCCCTCCACATCCAGCACGTCGTCCTGTATCTGGAAGGCCAGCCCCAGCGCCTCGGCATAGGCCCGCATCGGCGCGGGATCGGCACCGGCCAGCAAGGCCCCCGCCTCGGCCGACCAGCGGATCAGCGCGCCGGTCTTTTTCGCCTGCAACGCCGTGATTTCATCGAGCGTCAGGGGCGTTGCCGCGCTCTCGGCCGCGATGTCCAGCGCCTGCCCGCCGACCATACCGTCCACGCCTGCCGCCTGCGCCAGCGGCCCGACCAGCACCGGAGTCGCCGCGACAAAGGCGAAGGCCTGCGTTTGCAGCGCGTCGCCGACCAGAACGGCGGTGGCCTCGTCCCATTTCACATGCACCGTGGGCTTGCCGCGGCGCAGGTCGTCGTCATCCATGCAGGGCAGGTCGTCATGCACAAGGCTATAGGCATGCAGACACTCGATCGCCGCCGCCGCCGCCATGGCATCGGCGCGCGCCACCCCGTGCAACGCCGCGCTTTCCAGCACCAGAAACGCCCGCATCCGCTTGCCGCCGTTCAGAACCGCATAGCGCATCGCCCCGGCAATGGTATTGCCGTCGGGCAGCGCGCCGTCCAGATACGACTCCACCGCCGCTGCATCGCGGTGCAGGGTTTGCAGAAACGTGCCGGACATCAGGAAATTCCGGCCGGTTCCAGACCGTCGGGTTTGCCCTCGCCGTCCAGCGTGATTTTCGCGACTTTTTCCTCGGCGGCTTTCAGCTTCGCCTCGCAATGGGCCTTCAGCGCGGCGCCGCGTTCATACAGATCGATGGATTTTTCCAGCGGCACCGCGCCGCTTTCCAGATGCACCACCACGGATTCCAATTCGCTCATGGCTTCTTCGAAGCTCATATCGGCAACCGGTTTTTCGCTCATTATTTCCGCTCCATCAGAACCTTGACATCCGCCTTGGCATGGCCGCAGGCGTATCGGGATCATAGCCCCGTTCCTGCACGGATACCAGCCTGCCGACGCAATGTTTGTGCGCCCGTTTGCGTGGCGGCGCGGCGGGCTATCAAGGGTGTTGTCATATCGCCGATCCTGCGCAACACTGCACGGATAGACAGGAAAGGAAATTTCAGGATGCGTTTATTGATTGCTTTGTTATTTTTTCCGGCTGTCGCCAGCGCGCAGGTGGCGATCCGGCCGTGGCAGGTGCTGTCCTCGGTTACCAGCGACTGGAACGACGACGGCTGGCCGGACCGTGCGGTTCTGGGCTATGCGCCCGAAGACAACGAAACGGTTTTGTGGATTTACCTTGGCGGCGACAACGGATTTACGCTGGACACCACGGCGCGCGGGCTGGTCGTGATGCCCTTCGGCAACGGTCCGCGACCGGCGCTGGATGTCACCGGACGCGGCAGCCTTCAGGTGATGTCCGAAAGCGACAGTGGCGGGCGGAATGTCTGGTCCGAGGTTCTTACCATCGCCTATCGCAAGGGCAAATTCGTTGTCGCGGGCTATACCAACACCAACTACGACACGTTCAATCCGTCGCTCTCCCCGCCGTGTGGTGGCTGTTCGGGTTCGACGGCTCGAGCGCCTTCTTCCAGC
>CAZDLV010000069.1:0-10437 GCA_964506345.1 uncultured Rhodobacterales bacterium
CACTGATATTTCGCGCCGATGACGCTGCGCGCGCCGGATTAATGGGTCCTGACCCAGGGGCAATGCACAATAAAGTTTCAGTTTTTCACGATTCTGTCTTAAACTGCCGCTACTAAGCCCGGCAGACACGGGCATGTGCCTTTGTCGGCACATCACCAAGCAACATGGGAGCTTGCAAAATGAAATCGATCAAAACACTTGCGTTGACCTCGGTTCTGGCACTCGGCTTTGCCGCCAGTGCCATGGCCGTAGAGTTGACCGTCTATACCGCCGTGGAGGCGGAAGACCTCAAGCGCTATGCCGATGCGTTTAATCAGGACTATCCCGATATCAAAATCAACTGGGTGCGCGATTCCACCGGTGTTATCACCGCGAAATTGCTGGCCGAGAAAAACAACCCGCAGGCCGATGTGATCTGGGGGCTGGCCGCGACCTCGTTGTTGCTGATGAAAGGCGAAGGGATGCTGGAACCCTATGCGCCCGCCGGTGTCGACAAACTGGATCCGAAGTTCGTCGATAATTCCACGCCGCCGACATGGACGGGGATGGATGCCTGGGTGGCCTCGATTTGTTACAACACGGTCGAGGGGGCGAAAAACAACATTCCCGCACCGACAAGCTGGGCCGACCTGACCAAACCGGTTTACAAGGGGCAGATCATCATGCCGAACCCGAATTCGTCCGGCACCGGTTTTCTGGATGTATCGAGCTGGTTGCAGATGTTCGGCGAGGACGGCGGCTGGACCTATATGGACGCGCTGCATGAAAACATCGCGCGCTACACCCATTCCGGTTCCGCGCCGTGTAAACTGGCGGCTGCCGGTGAAACCACGGTTGGCGTTTCCTTTGCCTTCCGCGGGGCAAAATCCAAGGCTGCCGGTGCGCCGATCGAAATCATCGTGCCGACCGAAGGCGTTGGCTGGGATATGGAAGCCACGGCGATTGTTGCCGGTACGGCCAATCTGGATGCGGCGAAAACGCTGGTGGACTGGACCGTGACGCAGAAAGCCAATGAGCTGTATAACCAGGGCTATGCGGTTGTTGCCTATCCGGGCGTTGCCAAGCCGGTGGAATATTTCCCCGCAGGTCTGGTTGATGCGATGATCGACAACGACTTCGAATTTGCCGCCAACAACCGCGCGCGTATTCTGGCCGAATGGGCAAAACGTTATGACGGAAAATCCGATCCGAAGTAAGGTTTTACGCCTGATCTGAACCATACGGAGGGGCGGCGCTGCGGCCCCTCCTGTTTTCGTGCAAGTTTGATATTCCGGAGTTTCCGCCATGCCCGACACCCCCGCCAAGGTTTATTTGCGCATCGAGGATCTGTGGAAAAAATTCGGGGATTTTGTGGCGCTGCGGGAAATCTCGCTCGATGTGATCGAAAGCGAGTTTTTGTGTTTTCTGGGGCCGTCGGGGTGTGGCAAAACCACCTTGTTGCGCGCGATTGCCGGGCTGGATTTGCAAACCACGGGCAAGGTGGAGCAGGCGGGGCGGGATGTTTCCAACCTGCCGCCGGCCGAGCGCGATTTCGGAATTGTGTTCCAGTCCTATGCGTTGTTTCCGAACCTGACGATCGAGAAGAATATTGCCTACGGGCTGGAAAACGAGAAACGTTCGAAGGCCGCGATCAAGGCGCGGGTGGCGGAGTTGCTGGAACTGGTCGGGCTGCCGGAGCAGGGCAGGAAATATCCGGCGCAGCTGTCGGGCGGGCAGCAGCAGCGCATCGCGCTGGCGCGGGCCATTGCCACCAGTCCGGGGCTGTTGCTGCTGGACGAGCCGCTGTCGGCGCTGGACGCCAAGGTGCGGGTGCATCTGCGCCACGAGGTCAAGGAACTGCAACGCAAGCTGGGTGTGACCACGGTAATGGTAACCCACGATCAGGAAGAGGCCCTGTCGATGGCCGACCGGATTGTGGTGATGAATCAGGGCACCATCGAACAGGTCGGCACCCCGTTGGAGATTTATCGCGAGCCGGTGAACCTGTTTGTCGCGGATTTTATCGGCGAGATGAACCAGTTCCCGGCGCGGGCCGGCGCGGGCGGGCATGTCGTGATCAACGGCACGGCGCTGGCCAGCGACAGTTGCGGTTTTGCCGATGGCGAAAGCATTATCGCCGCGATCCGCCCCGAGGATATCGTGCCGCTGACTGCGGTTGAAACCGGCGCGTTGGCGGCATCAATCGATTCGATGGAATTCCTTGGCGCGTTTTACCGGGCCAAGGTTTCCTGCCCCGATCTGGGGGACATTGCGCTGATGGCGGATTTTTCCATCAATGCGGTGCGTCGTCTTGAACTGGTGGCGGGGAAACAGGTGTTTGTCCGGTTGCCGTCCAGCCGTCTGAAGGCATTTCCCGCCGCCGCAGCGGGGGCGCCGGAATGAGCGGGACCGCCAATATTCCGGGCCCGTTGGTCAAACCGAAACTGGGGCGCGATGACTGGACGCAGCGCGGTTTCATGCTGGTGATTGCGCTGTATCTGGTGATTGCGCTGGCGCTGCCGCTGTATGCGATGCTGTCCAAGGCGTTCTCGACCTATGCCTTCGACCTGACGGCGTTCGAGGTGCAGGTGAGCGACGAATCGGGGGTGTATTCTGCCCCCCCCGTGACGTTGGCGGAACTGAATGCGGCGCGGCAGGTCTGGACCAAAAGCGACCTGAGCGTGGGGTCCGACGGGCGGCTGGGGCTGACGGATCTGTTCCCTGATTTCAGTTTTCGTTCGCCGGTGATGTATAAATTTCGCGGGGTGACGGCCGGGGATATCTATCTGGTCGGTTCGGAACGGCAAACGGGGCCGGACTGGCAGGAGCTGGATTCCAACACCTTCCGGCGGCTGGTGATCCGGCCTGCCAAGGACGTGGGGATGGGGAATTTCACCCGCTATTTCTCGACACCTTCGATGTTCCAGTCGATTCAGAACTCGCTTTTCATAGCGTTGGTTTCGACGGTTATTACGGTCTCGCTGGCGTTCTGGTTCGCCTATGCGCTGGCGCGCAGTTGTATGCGGTTCAAGGGGGTGTTTCGCATGATTGCCATGCTGCCGATCCTTGTGCCGTCGTTATTGCCGGGGATTGCGCTGATCTATCTGTTTGGCAATCAGGGGATTCTGAAGGCCTTTTTGCTGGGGAATACCATATATGGACCGATCGGAATCATTATCGGTTCGGTCTTTTTCACCTTTCCCCATGCGATGATCATAATTTCCACGGCGCTGTCGATTTCCGACGCGCGGCTGTACGAGGCGGCGGTGTCGTTGAAGGCCAGCCGCTGGAAAACCTTCTGGACCGTGACCATTCCGGGGGCGCGCTACGGGTTGTTTTCGGCGGCTTTTGTGGTGTTCAATCTGGTGATCACCGATTTCGGCCTGCCCAAGGTGATCGGCGGGCGGTTCAACGTGCTGGCGGTCGATATCTATAAACAGGTGATCGGGCAGCAGAATTTCGAGATGGGCGCGGTGGTGTCCGTTGTGCTGCTGGTGCCGGCGGTTCTGGCCTTTGCTATCGACCGGCAGGTGCAGAAAAAACAGGTGGCGTTGTTGTCGGCACGCTCGGTTGTGTATGCGCCGAAGCCGAACAAGGTTTTCGACCGGATATTCTTCGGGTATTCGTCGCTGGTTGCGGTGTTTATCGTCGGGATTATCGCCATGTGCCAGTTTGCGGCGCTGGTGACGTTCTGGCCGTATAATCTGAGCCTGTCGTTGAAAAACTACAATTTCGACCTGATGGATGGCGGCGGATGGGGGGCGTATAAAAACTCGATCACGCTGGCGATCCTGACGGCGGTGATCGGCACGGTGGTGGTGTTTCTGGGCGCCTATATGGTGGAAAAAACCAAGGGATTCGAAAAGGGTCGCGCGGCGTTTCAGGCGCTGGCGATGCTGCCGATGGCGATTCCGGGGATGGTGCTGGGGCTGTCGTATATCTTTTTCTTCAACAACCCGTCCAATCCGTTGAACGTGATTTACGGCACGATGATCATTCTGGTGGTCTCTACCGTTACCCATTTCTATACGGTGTCGCATCTGACGGCGGTGACGGCGCTGAAACAGATGGATACGGAATTCGAGTCGGTTTCGGCCTCGCTCAAACAACCGTTTTTCAAGCTGTTCTGGCGGGTGACGGTGCCGGTGTCCATGCCGGCGATCCTGAATATCTCCATCTATCTGTTCGTCAATGCGATGACGACGGTTTCGGCGGTGGTGTTCCTGTATTCGACGGATACGGCGCTGGCCTCGGTGGCGGTGCTGAATATGGACGATGCGGGCGATATTGCACCGGCGGCGGCAATGGGAATGATGATTTTCTATACCAACGCGGGGGCGCGGGTCATTCATGCGCTGGCATCGCGCCGGATATTGCGCCGTTCCGGGGCGTGGCGACGATCCGGGTAGACGGTTGACCAAAATCAACGCTAATTTATGTAAAAACAGATAGAGTTCGCCCGTATTGAAGGAAAGGATTCCCATGACAGATACTCCGCCCGTGAATTTTGATCCCGACGATGAAAATATCGACATCGCCAGCCATATGAATATCCCCGAGGATTCGCCGCAGGCGCGGTTTGAACAGGCGCGATATCCCTATAAAAACAAGATGCGAAAGGCCGAATACGAGGCCGAGAAAGCCATGCTTCAGGTGGAGTTGCTGAAAGTGCAGCAATGGGCCGAGGAAACCGGCCAGAAAATCGTGATTCTGTTCGAGGGGCGCGATGCTGCGGGCAAGGGCGGCACGATCAAACGGTTTATGGAACATTTGAACCCGCGCGCAGCCCGTGTGGTGGCGTTGAACAAGCCCGGTGTTCGTGAACGCTCGCAATGGTATTTCCAGCGCTATATCCAGCAACTGCCCTCGGCTGGCGAAATCGTGTTTTTTGACCGGTCATGGTACAATCGCGCCGGTGTCGAACGGGTGATGGGGTTTTGCTCGCCCGGGGAATATCTGGAATTCATGCGCCAGACGCCGGAACTGGAACGGATGATTACGCGGTCGGGCATCTGGTTGTTCAAATACTGGTTTTCGGTCACACAGGAAGAACAGCGCCGCCGGTTTGAATCGCGCGAACATGATCCGCTGAAACAGTGGAAGCTGTCGCCGATCGATCGCGCCAGCCTTGGCAAGTGGGACGATTACACCGAAGCCAAAGAGGCGATGTTTTTCTATACCGATACCGCCGATGCGCCGTGGACGATTGTGAAATCGAACGACAAGAAACGCGCGCGCCTGAATACCATGCGGCATTTTCTGGATTCGTTACCCTATCCCGACCGCAACCCGGATGTGGCGACGCCGGCGGATCCGCTGATCGTTGGCCATGCGGGCCATGTGATCGGGGATGACCGCCATATTCTGGGTAAAACCCTGCATCCCGGCGCACGCAGGTAACGTAGCAATCCGGCAACACATTAAAAAGGCCCGCGATCGGGCGGGCCTTTCCGCAGGTCGGGGACCGGTCAGTAGCGGTAGTGTTCCGGCTTGAACGGGCCTTCGGGGGTGACGCCGATGTATTCGGCCTGTTCCGGCGACAGTTTCGACAGTTTCACGCCGATGCGGTCCAGATGCAGACGGGCGACTTTTTCGTCGAGGTGTTTGGGCAGAATATAAACGTCGTTGGTATATTTTCCGGTGTTTTCCCACAACTCGATTTGCGCCAGCACCTGATTGGTGAAGCTGGCCGACATTACGAAGGACGGATGGCCGGTGGCGTTGCCGAGGTTCAGCAGGCGCCCCTCGGACAGCAGGATGATGCGGTTGCCCGAGGGCATCTCGATCATGTCCACCTGATTTTTGATGTTGGTCCATTTGTGGTTTTTCAACGCCGCAACCTGGATTTCGTTGTCGAAATGGCCGATGTTGCCGACAATCGCCATGTCTTTCATCGCGCGCATATGCTCGATGCGGATCACGTCCTTGTTGCCGGTGGTGGTGACGAAGATATCGGCGTCTTTGACGGCGTCTTCAAGGGTCACGACCTCGAACCCGTCCATGGCGGCTTGCAGGGCGCAGATCGGGTCCACCTCGGTGACTTTGACGCGCGCACCGGCACCGCGAAGCGAGGCGGAGGAGCCTTTGCCCACATCGCCATAGCCGCAAACCACGGCGGTCTTGCCGGCCATCATGGTGTCGGTGGCGCGGCGGATGCCGTCGACCAGCGATTCCTTGCAGCCGTATTTGTTGTCGAATTTCGACTTGGTAACCGAGTCGTTGACGTTGATCGCCGGGAAGGGAAGCTGCCCCTGTTTCACCAGTTCATACAGACGATGCACGCCGGTGGTGGTTTCCTCGGAAACGCCCTTGATCGCGTCGCGCTGTTTTGTGAACCAGCCGGGCGAGGCGGCGAGGCGTTTCTTGATCTGGGCATAGATCGCTTCTTCTTCCTCGGAATGCGGAGTTTCAAGCAGCTCGGGTTCGCCGTTTTCGGCGCGCGCGCCCAGCAGAATATACAGCGTGGCATCGCCGCCATCGTCGAGGATCAGGTTGCAGGGTTCGCCCGCGAACTGGAATATCCGGTCCTGATAGTCCCAGTGTTCCGCCAGCGATTGTCCCTTGACGGCAAACACCGGAATCCCCGCTGCCGCCATGGCTGCCGCTGCGTGGTCCTGTGTCGAGAAAATATTGCAGCTTGCCCAGCGGATTTCGGCACCCAGTGCCACCAGCGTTTCCATCAGAACGGCGGTCTGGATGGTCATGTGCAGCGATCCGGCGATGCGCGCGCCCTTGAGCGGCTTGCTGTCGCCGTATTCGGCGCGCAGAGCCATCAGGCCGGGCATTTCGGTCTCGGCGATATCGAGTTCCTTGCGGCCGTAGTCGGCAAGGGAGATGTCTTTGACAATGTAATCGGACATTCGCGGGGGCTCCTTTATGGTCACGCGAGGGGTTCTTCGGGGTGCTTATCACTGTCGAACCCTCTCGACAATACGAGGGGATTGCCGCAAAACGGGGCTTTGGCGGAAAGGAACGGAAATTTGATTGCACGCGCATGGCAACGGATGCTTTCGGGGCGCAGGCTCGACCTGCTGGACCCCTCGCCGCTGGATGTCGAGATCGAGGATATCGCCCACGGGCTGGCATTCGTGGCGCGCTGGAACGGGCAGACGATTGGCGAGTTTCCCTATTCGGTGGCGGAACACTCGATTCTGGTGGAACGGATTTACGGGATGATCGCGCCGAAAGCGCCGGTGAAATGGCGGTTGGCGGCGCTTTTGCACGACGCGCCGGAATATGTGATCGGGGATATGATCTCGCCCGTCAAGGCGGCGGTGGGGCCGGGATACAAGGCAATGGATGCGCGCCTGATGGCGGCGGTGCATATCCGGTTCGGACTGCCGGCCGAGGTGCCGAAATCCGTGAAACAGCAGATCAAGCGGGCGGACAGGATATCGGCATGGCTGGAGGCGACACAGATCGCCGGTTTCGCGCCGGACGAGGCCGACAGGCTGTTCAGTGCGCCGAAGTCGGCGGAAATGCGGGCGCTGCGCGTCAGCCTGCAAGCGCCCGCGGTGGTCAAGGCGGCGTTTCTTGCGCGGCATTCTGACCTGATGAAAGCGCCCGGCGCGCCTTGATGGTGGCGCCGCGCGTCCCTAGGTAAAAGGCAACAGATATATCACAGATGCAGAACGGAGAATTCTGATGGAACTGGAAAACAATGCCGACCTGATCAAGGACGCGACCGAGGCAACATTTGTGGCCGACGTGATCGAGGCGTCGAAGGAAACCCCGGTGATCGTCGATTTCTGGGCGCCGTGGTGCGGCCCGTGCAAATCGCTTGGCCCCGCGCTGGAGGCCGAGGTCACGGCCGCCGGCGGTTCGGTGAAGATGGTCAAGATCAACGTCGATGAAAACCAGCAGATTGCCTCGCAGTTGCAGATCCAGTCGATCCCGACGGTCTATGCCTTTGTTGACGGCAAGCCGGTGGACGGGTTCATGGGGGCGCAGCCCGCCTCGCAGATCAAGGAATTCGTGAAACGTGTGGCGGCGCAGGGACCGGGTGGTCTGGAAGACGCGATCGCCATGGCCGAGGAAATGCTGGAGGACGGTAATCTGGAAGACGCCGCCCAGACATTCGCGGCGATTCTGGAGGAGGATGAATCCAGTCTGGCGGCCCTGTCGGGCAATATCCGCACCCATCTGGCCCTGGGCGACATCGAACACGCCAAAGGTTTTCTGTCGATGATCCCCGAGGGCAAGCAGGACGATCCGGCGCTGGCCTCGGCGTTGGCACAACTGGAACTGGCCGAGGCCGCGACCGGGGTGGGCGAGGTTGCGGAATCGCGCGCGGCGGTCAATGCCGACCCCGACAACCATCAGGCACGTCTGGATCTGGCCACGGCGTTGGCCGCCAGTGGTGACGCCGAGGGGGCGATTGAACAGTTGCTGGAATCGTTCAAACGGGATCGGGAATGGAATGGCGGTGCTGCCAAGGCGCAGTTGCTGACATTGTTCGATTCGCTAGGCCCGCAAAGCGCCGCAGCACAGGCGGGGCGTCGTAAACTTGCCTCTATGATTTTGGTCTAGGCGTGGCGCGCAAGGTGTTACCGGGCGACTTGCCACAAGTTTTACCGCTGTTTCCGTTGTCCGGTGCGCTGTTGCTGCCCCATGCCCAGTTGCCGCTGCGGATATTCGAGCCGCGCTATGTTGCCATGCTTGAAGATGTGCTGAAATCGCCGGCCCGCCTGATCGGGATGATCCAGCCGCTGTCCACGCCCGGGAACAGTCCCGACGGCGCGCTGCACCGGATCGGTTGCGCCGGACGGGTCGTGTCGTTCAACGAGGCGGAGAACGGCAGCTATCGTGTCACCCTGCGGGGCGTCAGCCGTTTCCGGCTGCACGCGCAGGTCGCGGGGGCGACCCCCTATTTGCGCGGTGACGTGGATTGGAGCGGTTTTACCGGCGACATCGACGAGGCCCTGCCCGACGACAGCTTCGACCGCGAGTCGTTTCTGGCCATGCTGGAACGCTATCTGTCGATCAACAGCCTGTCGTCGGACATGGACACATTGCGCGACGCCGAGGAGGAGCTGTTGGTGAACTCGCTGGCCATCCTCAATCCGTTTGAAGCCGAAGACAAACAGGCGCTTCTGGAGGCACCAACCCTTGCAAAGCGGCGCGAAACGCTGATGATGTTGATGGAATTTGCCCTGAACGACAAAAACGGAAAAGGCCGGCTGCAATGACGGTAGCGCCGCAAAGTACGGATCCGAAGATGCTGGAAACGCTGGTTTGTCCAGTGACCCGCAACACGCTGGTATATGACCGCGCGGCGCAGGAGTTGATCTCGAAAGCCGCCGGACTGGCCTTTCCGATCCGCAACGGCATTCCGGTGATGCTGCTGGACGAGGCGCGGGAACTGGACGACTAGCGCCCGGTTTCGGCCTTCAGCGCGTCCATCAGACGGGTAAGGGCGCGGACCGAGATTTCGTTGGTCAGATGACCGTTTTCGTCGAAGGCCTTGCCTGCATTGGCGATCATCACTTCCGGTCCTTGCAGGATGCGCGGGTTGAACGGGGTCATGGCGTGGCGCAGGGAATATTGCGCCCGCTCGCCACCGGCACGACCGTCGGCGGCGGACATGATCGCCACCGGCTTTTTCGCCCAGGGCTGCGGGCGGATGCGTGACAGCCAGTCGAGGGCGTTTTTCAGCACACCGGACAGGTTCTTGTTGTATTCCGGGGTGGAAATAATCACGGCGTCGGCGCCTTTGATCTGGTCATGCAGGCGCTGCACGGCCTCGGGGAAGCCTGCGTTATCTTCCACATCGCCGTTATACAGCGGAAAATCGAGGTCTGCGAGGATGAATTCATCGGGCGCGAACAGGCGCGCGGCCTCTTTCACAAGCGCGGTGTTGCGTGAATCCTTGCGCAGCGCGCCGGAAATGCCGAGTAGTGTGGTCATGGTTTTCCCCTTGATTTGTGCGCCACCTTACGGGGGTTGGCAAAAACCGCAAGAGCGCAAATTGCCCCGATATCTTGTGGATAACTGGCGCTTATACGCCATATAGGGGGGTTATCGGTTGACTCGCGCCCCACCAGCCGGAATCCTGTCCCATCGACAAGAATCATGGCGGGTGCCGCGCGTGCAGTTCAACAAACTCAGACTTCTGGGGTTCAAAAGTTTCGTGGACCCGACCGAACTGGCCATCGCGCCGGGGCTGACAGGCGTGGTCGGGCCGAACGGTTGCGGCAAGTCGAACCTGCTGGAGGCCATGCGCTGGGTGATGGGCGAGAACCGCGCCAAATCCATGCGCGGGTCAGGTATGGAGGACGTGATTTTCGCCGGTGCGTCCAGCCGTCCGGCGCGCAATTACGCCGAGGTGACGCTGACCATCGACAACAGCGAACGACTGGCACCGGCAGGGTTCAACGACAGTGACAAGCTGGAAATCGTGCGGCGGATTACCCGCGATGCCGGCTCGGCCTACAAGGTCAACGGCAAGGATGTGCGGGC
>CAZDLV010000070.1:0-10292 GCA_964506345.1 uncultured Rhodobacterales bacterium
GCCGTTTCGGCATGTGCGTGTTTGGCCGGCGTATGGGCGCTTGCGGCTTGTGTGCGGGATTTATGTATGGACATGGGGTCCTCGCTTTCAGAAGGGGCGTGGCTTGCGTGGCCATCGCCGGCAGCGGTTTCGCGCGGCAGCAATGTCATGCCGCACTTGGGGCAGTTCCCCGGTTCGTCCTGAACGATTTCAGGATGCATGGGGCAGGTGTATTCGATACGTATTTCCAGTGTTGGGGCGGTAAAATCCGTAATTGTGTCCCCGAAGGCGTTACCGGAAATGTGGCGTTTTATGGCGGCCAGACCGGCACGCAGGCCGTCTTGCGACAGGTCGGCGGTAGCATCGACCGGCACAGGATCAAGCGCGCCGGCACCCAGCACAAGAACCGCCCGCGGTCGCGGCATCTGGGCATATACAACCGAGGCCGCGTCGCGCAGCGGTTTCCGCAGTTCCCCCAGTATCAGCAACACGCCGGCATGGCGGGGGGTTGCGGCAAGCCGCACACCGGCTTGCGCCAGATCCAGCCCGTAAGCGCGGGCGATATCCGGACCGGGCAGCACAAAAACCTCGAGGTCGCGGGCCATCGCTGCGGCCACAATGCGCCGCAGACCGGAAAGCGGGCCTTGCCGTGCGCCGACGGGTGTTGCATTTGCCATCACTGCCTCCTCAACGCGCCCTGGCTCCAGCCATACAGCAGGCCAAGAAACAGGATTGCCAGAAAAACGCCCATATCCAGCAGCGCAACCAGACCTTCTTCGCGGTAAACTACCGACCAGGGATACATAAACGCCATTTCCATATCGAACGACAGGAACAACAACGCATATCCGGCATAGCGCACATGATAGCGCACCCAGACCGGATCGCGTGACAGGCTACCCGATGTTGCCGGAACGTCCTTGCCGGGTTCTTCGCGGGTTTTCCCGATCGCGCGGGCCAACCCGTACAACGCCAGCGCAAAGCCGAGCGTCCCGACGGTCAATCCGAACAGAACCAGATATTGAAGTAGTGCGCTCACAGTTGGTGCCCCTTCGGTTTCGAGGTTTTCCGCTTAACGCGTATATTATGTGAGTATTTTATTTCTTTTACAAGAGTCCAGCTACGGCAGGCCTCATTCACAAAGCCGTGTGGGGAATTGCCGGCCCATACTGGCAAGGGGTTTGTGTAAAACAGCCCGTTTGAAAACGTCAAAATAAATCTGGCCGCCCGCCGCTGCTACTTGCGAATTAACCCTTTTGCACCGCCGGCAATAAGAATCGCGACGTCTTTCAGGGCCGCCAATGGCGACGTGCCACCGGGAACGGCAACAAAACAGGCGCGCCAGTCGGGCTGGAATTTCTGCTTGAATGCCCGTAACCCCTCGAAGTTGTAAAACGCACCGCCGTGCCGGAACAGCAGCGTGCCGAAATGGCTCCACAACCGCGTGCCGTGGCGGGCTTCCAGCCCCGAAAGCGGCGCCATGCCCAGACTGAATTCGCCAACGCCCTGTGCGCTGTAATGCAACATCAGTTCGATAAACAGGAATTCCATCATTCCGCGCGCCTCGTCGGGCAGATAGCGCATAAGGTCGATGGCAACACGGTTTCCGTCGCCGGGCTGCATGATGTTGGCAAACGCCAGAATTTTCCCGTCCCGCCGCACGGTGGCAATCGGAAATTCCGCCAGATAGTCCGGATCGAACCGACCAACCGAGAACCCCTTTTCCTGCCCCTTCTTTTCGCCCATCCAGGCGTTTGAAATACCGTCGAGTTGCGCCAGCAGCGCGTCGTCATGCGGCGGTTGATGAACCGTGAACTCCAACCCCGTTTTCAACGCCTTGTTGTGCGCCGCCCGCATAGAGCGGAATTTTTTTCCACCCAGCGAAAAATCCGCCAGCGGCACAACGGCTTCTTCGCCCATCTTGTGCAGCGTGAAACCCATTTCCACCCACAGCGGCAGATATTTTTCGGTGATCTCGTAAAACACCGGCCGACAGTTGGCCGCATATGCCTCGTCGAAAAACGACCACGCCAGATCGCGCACAGATGATTCTTCGCCGACCGGATCGGAAAAGGCCACCCACGACCGCCCTTGAACCGCATACATGATAAAGGCGTCTTTGTTGTCCGAGAAAAACAGCGATTTGTCGCCGCTAAGCGCCAGACAGGCAATCGGTGTATTCTGCCTGTCTATGATCTTGCGGACCGCATCCAGCGCCTCGCCGTCGGGCGGGCGGCTGTGAACACGGGCGGGTTGCAGCGCCAGATAAATCATGACGATCATCAACAGGGCCGAGGCCAGCAATCCCGCGCGCAAGGCCCGCGGTGTATTGGCCCCGCCGGAAAATTCGGTCCACAGGCCGCTGGAATAGGGCGTAGCCTCGTGGATCAGGAAAAAGAAGGCGCCAGCGGCCAGTATGATCCCTGCCACCAGCGCGATCCACGCCGGCGTCAACATGCCTTGCGTCAGTTTCGCCGAGCGGTAAAACTCGTGCCGGAACGGCCAGACAATCGCCGCCGCCCCCAGCAATAGAATCGCGCTTTCGATATCCAGCCCGTTCAACATCGAGGCAACCGCACCGGCAAGCAGCGCCCCCTCGGTCAGCCAGAACGCCCCCGAAATCCGCCGGATCAACCCTTGTGACAGCAACACCAGCAGCACGCCAAGGGTCGACGACATCAGGGCGCCGCCCTCCAGCACGACGGCGGCAAGCACGTCGTTCGGGTCGATCTGTTCGGGTCTGACGCTGGGTATCAGGGCCATCAACACCAGATATACCCCCAACCCGAACGCCGCCGTGCCGGTAACCGACGGCGCAACCGAGGTCATGGTGCGAAACGCCGGACGCATCTGTTCCGGCACATCGCCCAGCAGGCGGGCAACGAAACCGCCGGCCAGCCGCGCTTCGTTCAACGCAACGAACATCAGGGCCAGCGCAAACGGCACCAGATAATAGATAATGCGGTATAACAGCAGCGCCGCCGCCACCTGTTCCAGCGGAACCTGACCGGGCATGCTGGCGATGATGATGCTTTCGAACACACCGACGCCACCGGGAACGTGGCTTAGAACGCCCGCCATAACCGCAGTGGCAAAAATCGCCAGCAGCGTGATGAAATCGGGGCCGCCCGCCGGCAGCAGAATATACAGTGTCAGCGCTGCCATTGCCGTATCCAGCAACGTAAACGCCAGTTGCCCGTATAAAATCCCGATCGAGGGGGCGGTGATCTCGAACCGGCGGATTTTCAGGGTTTTTCCGGTAACGGACAGCCATGTCAGAATCCCCAGCAACCCGACCGAGGACGCCCCGGCAACCACGCGGATCACACCGGGGCTGAACGGCAGCACGCTTTGCAGGGCATAGGGGTGTATGGCGAGGGCGGCCAGACCGATCACGGTGATTCCGAACCCGAAAGCCAGCGCCACGAACGTCGATATTGTGGCAACCTCGAACGCATTCAGCCCGAAGGCCGAATAGATACGGTAGCGCACAGCGCCGCCCGATACCACGCTGATGCCGATTGTATTGCCGAAACTGTAACCCAGAAACCCGCCCAGCGCGACGATCCGTCCGGGCACCTTTTTCCCCATGTAGCGCAGCGCCGACCAGTCATATCCGATCAACGCCAGATACCCCATCGCGGTTGCCCCGAACGCCGCCCCCAGCACCGGCCACGGCATGGCGCGCGCATGTTGCAACACATCGCCGGGATGTATGGGTTTCAGCAGCTTGAACAGCGCAAAGGTGCCCAGTGCAAACAGACCGATCCCCAATATGACGGGTATCGCATGGCGCAACCGTCCAAGCGGCTGTGCCTGTGTGCTTTCCTCCGAATTATCGTCGGACATATCCGTCATAAAATTTTCCCGTGATGATTTTTGCTGTGCGCGCAGAAGCCCCTGCCCGGATTTGCCAATTCAGATATGCGGCCGGTGCGGCCTATCCGCAGGTGGTGGTTCCGTCACCGATATGCGCTTAGTGAAACCCATACAGCATTTATCTATGTCGGGGATAAAAAGTAAAGCCACGTCGCCGTCGCGGCACAATTAACCGCAGGTTAACCGGTGGTGGCAAAGCGGGGCACATTGCACCAGTTCGCCGCCGCAGTGACACGGCGGCGAACTGTCTGGCGGACGGTTATTTTGTTCCGGCGGCGCGAATTTTAGCCTCGCGCAGGACGGATTCCAGAAAAATGACGATGCACAGCAACAACAGCAACGGCCCGCCATATATCGGTGTCATGGCCAGCGGACCCAGCAGGATGGCGGTGACAGCCACGGCGGCCAGCGTGGCCATAGTCAGGCGAAAATCCGCAACGAACATCTTGAACAGCTCTTTGAAAACCGAGGCAATAATAGTCATGCGACACTCCCGTTTTTTATATTGCGCGCCAGCCGCGATCCCAGAATACCGGTCAACAGAAATACCAGCGCCAGCGGCAACAACACCAGATCGGCCCCGGGCCAGTCCGCCCCCAGCCCTTCACCGGTCCAGAACACGCCAAAGGACGACAGCATAATCCCGACACCGTATTTCAACGTATTCTCGGGAACACGCGACAACGGTTTGTGAACCAGAAATCCGATGCCCAGAACCAGCACACAGGCGGCAAGCGCCCCGAGCGATGCTTCCCACAACAAACCCTGTCCGGCGCCGACGGCGATCACGATGAACGCAACCTCCAGCCCCTCCAGCAAGACCGCCTTGAACGCGGCAATTCCGGCGATCCAGCGCAAGGCCTGCGGATCACCGCTTTGCCCTGCCATGCCGGCCGTTTCCTCGGCAAAGGTGGCGGCCTCGTCATGCATGGGCAACACACCGGCCGAGCGCAATACTGCCTTGCGCAGCCAGCCCATGCCGAACAGCAACAACAACACCCCGACGAACAACTGCAACAGGTGGATCGGCACGCGATCCAGTACCGGCCCCAGTATCAGGATAATCAGCCCCAGAACGACAAGCGCCGCTGCCGTGCCGGTAATTGCCGGTTTCCAGCCGCGCGTGGTGCCGACGGCCAGAACAATGGTGAATGCCTCCACCACCTCGACGATCGACGCCAGAAACGCCGCGGTTACAGTGGGAAACAATACTGTCCAGAAGTCGGGTGCCATGCTGGCCCTCCGTTTGTTGTAAATACGACTCACGTTATGTTGTGAATACAACATTGACGGTTGTAAATGCAACACATAGTTTGCAGGCATGACACAGGCGTATTCTTTTGCCATGCATCTGGCGCAGGCGGACGGTAATTTCACACCGGCGGAACGGCGGGTGATTGCATTTCTGGTGAACAACCGCGAAACGGCGATTGTCGCTTCGGCGGCCAAGATCGCCAAGGCGTCCGGCACCAGCGACGCAACCGTTATCCGGACCGCCCGGCGTCTGGGTTTCGCGGGGCTGGAGGCCTTGCGCCACGCGCTGGCCGGCGATTTGCGCCGCGATCTGACGCTGGCAGAGCGTATCGACAATTCCCTCGACCGGGTAGGGGGCGCCGCTGCGGGGGCATTGCAACAAACCGTCCGTGTCTTGCGCGAGTCGCTCGATCAACTGGAACAGACCAACATCACGGCGGATTTCAACGCGGCGCTGCGATTGTTTTCGGGGGCTGGGCGGGTGCTGGTGTTCGGAATCGGTCCGTCCGGTTTTATCGCCGGATATTTCGCCGAGCAACTGAACCGTGTCGGGCTGGAATCGCTGGCCCTGCGCAACACCGGCCTGCAATTTGCCGATGATCTGCTGCGCCTGCACAAGGGCGACACCGTAATCGCGCTGGCCTATGACCGGCCGTATCCCGAAATCACGTTGCTGTTTGACCGCGCCGTCGCGCTTGCACTACCGCGCATTCTGGTCACCTCGCCCTCGCCAACCTTGCCGGATTACCGCGCCGACGTGATTTTGCGCGTGGCGCGCGGTCAAAGCGACGGGTTCAGCCTGCATGCAGCCACGCTTGCGTTGATGGAGTCGCTGATTGTCGGATACGCCGAACAAAACCGGACCGCCGTGCATGACAATCTGGAACAACTGAACGACGCGCGCAAACATCTGGCCGGCGACAATCTGGATCTGTAGCCAAGGCCGCAGGCCGATATTTTTAATGCGTCCAGACGGTCTTGCGGTTCGCCGCGAAGTTTTCGCCATATCCGGCGGGGCGGATGTTGGTGTGCCGCTTGTGCGCCTTCTGTTTCTGATAGGCGATTCCATGCGCTTCGGCATATTCGACGGCCTGCGCCTCGGTTTCGAACCGCAGTTTGACCTGGCTGTTCATGTCATCGGAACCGGTCCAGCCCATCAACGGGTCGAGACTTCGCGCGTCTTCGGGGGCGAACTCCAGAATCCAGTGCTTGGTTCCGGCCTGACCGGATTGCATGGCATTGCGGGCGGGTTGATAAATACGAGCCAACATGTTCGGGACCTCTATGATTCAAACCTGCGCGTTTATCGCCAATCCGCGCGCCAAGCGCAAGGGATGCTTTGCCATTGCGGCCCCGAATGTAAATTTGCAAGCAGTCAACCGCCAGTCCGACACGAAGGGAGCGAGGGGTAGGGTTGGTAGTTCGTGTCCAACTGGCGGTCGCTTGCTGCTTGCAGAATTAACCATAGGGCGAGTCGGATCGCCTCGCAACAATAAAATACCCCTTAGATTGCATAATAACAATAAAATGCAATCAAAAGAATTCACATCCCGTTAACTTTCGCGGATGCACCGCTTACCCGCCCAACGTCAGCGCGCCGCTAATCCCCGCGTAGACCCCCAGCACAGAGGTGGTGACAACCACCGCCAGCACGATCCGGCGATAAATCGGCCCGGGGCGCGCTTTTTCCGGCAGCGCCCGCATGGCCAGAACATACAAAAACCCGAGGACCAGCGGCAGCAACAGCGCGTTCATAACCTCGACCGCGAGGTTCAGCGATACCAGACTCGGGACATAGGCCACGATCAGCGCCCCGCCCAGAACCATGACCGAATAGACAATATAGAACCACGGCGCCTGTTTCGGTTTGCGCTGCAACGAGTGGCTGTATCCCGTCACCTCGCCCAGCCCCCACGCCGTTGCCAGCGATACGACGATTGCGGCGACGAAGGCGGCACCAAGGATACCGGCGGAAAACACGACTTTTCCGACGGTTTCGCCCAGAAACGGAATAAACGCCTCGACGATCTGGCTGACCGTTTCCAGCGAGGTATCGGGCCGCACCCGCCCGATGGTGGCGGCTGTCGCCACCAGAACCGCCGCCATCACCAGTTGCGTCAGGATTGCGCCCAGCGCGGTATCCCAGCGGGCCGCGTTGTAATGTTCCGGTGCCAGTCCTTTGTCGGCGATTGCGGATTGCTGGTAAAAAATCATCCACGGCATGATAACCGCGCCGATATTGGCCGCGATCAGAAACCGGTAGTCGGGGTTGGCAAAAGGAACCTGCGCCAGTCCGGACACCATCGCGGAAACCTCGGGTTTCGAGGCGAGCGCGATTCCGAAAAACACCAGCTCGAACAGGCCGAACAACACGGCCACCCGTTCCACCCGCCGATAGGATCCGGTCCAGACCACCAACAGCAGGAACCCCGACGTCAGCCCGAGGCTAAGCCAATGCGGTATCCCGAACAGCAGGCCGATACTGGCCACCCCCGAAAATTCGGTCAACAACGCGCCAAAACAGGCAACCACCAGACCGGAAACCGACATCCATGCCCAACCGGGGCCGAATATCTTGCGGATCAGCTCGCCGTGGCCAAGTCCGGTGTGAACCCCCAGCCGCACGGTCAGTTCCTGCACAACATACAGGATCGGAATCAGCACCAGTTGCAACAACAGCAACCGGTATCCCCACCGCGCCCCGCTTTGCGCGGCGGTGACCAGGCTGCCGACGTCGGTATCGGCCAGCATAACCACCAGACCGGGACCGATAACCGCCAACAGGAACCCCTTGCGATTATAAACTGCCGGCGCTGCGGCTGTGGCCGCCGCCGGAACAGGACTCGGATGTGACATGTGCATATTCCTTATGAACAGTCACGCGGTGATGCGCCTGCTCTACTTGCGAATGCATGTCATCTTTAACTGGCGCAATCGCCGTAGACAAGGCCGGACCTGCGGCGAATATACGGCAAATCGGCGCAGCCGGCCACGCCTTTGCCATCCTTGCATTTCCACCGTGACATGCGACAATAAGAACAAAGGAGGAATATACATGACCGCCGACGCCAACACATGGGTCACCAGAACAATGACGGCCCTTGCCATAGGCGCAATCATGACCATCGCGTCGGAAATGCTGTTCTACGCCACCCCCGAACAGGCGCTGCAACCGTTCGATATCCCGCTGACGTGGCTGTTCTATGCCTACACCAGCTACGTTTGTCTGGCACTCGGCGCGTGGCTGGGCGTGCGCGGCTGGGTCAGCCTGTTCCTGCTCGGCTCCATCTTCGGCTGGATTATCGAAGGCGTGATCGTCACCACAGTCTATGACTCGCTGCCGTTCACCATCCCTTTCACCGCCATGTCGTGGCATGCGTTGATTTCTGCCGTCGTGGTCTTTGGTGTGGTGCGCAACAGCGCCAACTGGCGCCTCTCGCGTCAAATCCTGCTGCTGGTCGCGCTTGGCCTGTTCTTCGGTTTCTGGGCGCAGTTCTGGGTGATCGAACGCGGCACCATGCCGGCGGACGATTTCACCTACGCCTATCTGCTCGGCTCCGGCCTCGCGGTGCCGCTCGCGAATATCGCGCTGGACCGGTTGCCACGACACTACCCGTATAAACGCCGCGAGACGATCGCCCTCGTCACGCTTACCACCCTGTTCTGGGCCGCGCGCATGGTCACAACCCTGAACCCCGCCTATCTGGTGCTGCCGGCCGTGATCCTGCCGACCATTGCCATCCTGCACCGCCGCCGCACGGAAACCGGCCTGACCCTGCCGTCCAAAGGCCGCGCCCGCCGCCACCTGCTGTTCCTGATCACACCGCTGATGGCCGCCATCCTCGCCACCGAGGGCTGGAAACGCTACGACTGGATCGAAAGCAACTGGCCGGTTACCTTGCTTTCTACCGCCATCGCGCTAGGTATCTATGCAACCGCCGCCTATCACGCCATCAGGAAACCTGCATGACCGATTCCACCCACTACCGCCTTGACCGCCCGAAGCTGGAGGGCGGCAAGCGCATCGTCATGCACACGGAATTCGAACCGGCGGGCGACCAGCCGACCGCCATTGCCGAACTGGTCGCGGGCATCAAGGCGGGCGAGCAAAACCAGGTGCTGCTGGGCGCCACCGGCACCGGCAAGACCTTTACCATGGCCAAGGTGATCGCGGCAACGCAGCGCCCTGCCATCATCCTTGCCCCCAACAAGACTCTCGCGGCGCAGCTTTACGGCGAGATGAAATCCTTCTTCCCCGAAAACGCCGTCGAATATTTCGTCAGCTTCTACGACTACTACCAGCCCGAGGCCTACGTCCCCCGCTCCGACACCTATATCGAGAAAGAATCGCAGATCAACGAGCAGATCGACCGGATGCGCCACTCGGCCACCCGCGCGCTGCTGGAACGCGATGACGTGATTATCGTCGCCTCGGTGTCCTGTATCTATGGCATCGGGTCGGTCGAGACCTACGGCGCCATGACCGTAGACCTGAAAACCGGCGGCGAATACGACCAGCGCGCGGTGATGGCCGATCTGGTGGCGCAGCAATACAAGCGCAACGACCAGGCCTTTACCCGCGGGTCGTTCCGTGTGCGCGGGGATTCCCTCGAAATCTGGCCCGCCCACCTTGAGGATCGCGGCTGGCGGTTGTCGTTTTTCGGCGACGAACTGGAAAGCATCGTCGAATTCGACACGCTGACAGGGGCGAAAACCGCCACGCTGGAGCAGGTGCGCGTCTATGCCAACTCGCACTACGTCACCCCGAAACCGGCAATGAGCCAGGCGATCAAAAGCATCAGGGCGGAGCTGAGGCAGCGCCTCGACCAACTGGTGAACGAGGGCAAACTGCTGGAGGCCCAGCGTCTGGAACAACGCACCAACTTCGACCTTGAAATGCTGGAGGCCACCGGCGTCTGCAACGGGATCGAGAATTATTCCCGCTACCTCACCGGCCGCGCACCGGGGGAGCCGCCCCCGACCCTGTTCGAATACATCCCCGACAACGCGCTGGTGTTTGCCGATGAATCCCATGTCTCCGTCCCGCAGATCGGCGGCATGTACAAGGGCGATTTCCGCCGCAAATCCACATTGGCCGAACACGGTTTCCGCCTGCCGAGCTGCATGGACAACCGCCCCCTGAAATTCGAGGAATGGGACGCCATGCGCCCGCAATCGGT